>CAZIVN010000255.1:0-3464 GCA_964542685.1 uncultured Halobacteriales archaeon | reverse complement strand
GGCGATCACCGGTAATGAACGAAACTAAACCGTATGAGAGCGGTCTGGTAGTATACTTCCACTCGGCCCTTCCCAGTCGCACCTCGCAGTTGATCGTCCGGAAACCGTCGCTTCCGTGCCCCAGCCCGTCTCGACCACCCATCACCTTTTTGTAACGTCCCAAATAAAAGAAATCCAGACGAAACAGTGGACACGTACGACACGGTACGCTGACCGTTCCGGCGCCAAACCGACGGTTGGGGACAGCGCTCGCACCGGAACGAGGTTGCCGCCTCAGTGTTTCGACAGAACACCAAACCGAACCTGTACACGAACCATGACATCGAACTACGACGACGGGTTACCGCAGTCGAACCCGAAGAAGACGGTGACGCTGTCGCGTGGCGCCGTCCGGAACAGCCGACACGCCCGCGAGCGGTCGGTCCCACTGCTCAGGACGGAATCGTCCGGGACCGAAGAAGACCAAACCGTCGAGGTACCGCTTCCACTGGCGAGCGTCCAGGCCGACCGCGAAGCGCAGATTCTTCACGTCGACGACGAGGAACACCTCGGCAACCTCGTCGGGACGTTCCTCGAACGAATCAACGACGACTTCACCGTCCAGACGGAGTCCAGCCCTGTCGCCGCGCTGAAATACCTCGAATGCGAACCGGTCGACTGCGTCATCAGTGACTACCAGATGCCCAATATGAACGGTCTGGAGTTCCTCGATGTCGTCCGGGAGCGGTATCCCGACCTCCCGTTCATTCTCTACACCGCCCAAGGGAACGAGGAGATCGCGAGCGAAGCGATCGCCGCCGGTGTCACCGACTACATGCAGAAAGACTCCGGTTCCGACCACTACGAGGTGCTGGCCAACCGGGTGGAAAACGCCATCGAGCAACACCAGACGGAACAGCAGTTCTGGAACGCGCTGACATGGTACCAGCGCCTCGTCGAACAGGAACTGGCCGGCGTCTGCATCGTCCAGCAGGAGGAGTTCGTCTACGTCAACCGGAAGTTCGCAGACGTGTTCGGATACCGACAGGAGGAACTCGTCGGTGACCCGGTAAGCATCGTGATGCTACCCAACTCCGACGCGATCGCCCGTCTGCAGGGCGATCCCGGCGAGGACTCGACCCCGTTCGAACTGGAGTTCGTCGGACAGACCCGCGACGGCAGTCGCGTCAAGGTCGAACTCTCCGGGGGATCGGTGGAGTACGACGACTCTCCCGCGTGGATCGGTGTGCTCCGGGGCGAGGACGCCTGACCCGCCCGTGAACTCCCGTCACCCGAGTTCGACCACGAGTCGACCGTCGCGTCGTTCCGTCGCAACCAGTCCGTCCCCCTCGAGGTCGGCGACGAGACCCCGGAGCCACTCGCGACCGTACTCGCCGTCCGGGGCGTAGTCGACGCGGACCCTGGGCCCGAGGTCGTCGAGGGACAGTCCGTCGTACTCGCCGAGGACCGAAATCACCCGGCCGCGCATCTGCCGCCGGCTCCCCTCGAAGTCCGGCTGGGTCGGCACGTCGGGCGCGGTGAAGTCGCCGGTCCGATAGGCGTGACACCACTCCCGCCAGGGGCACGCCGCGGCGTCACAGGACGGCGCCTTCTCGCAGGCGACCCCGCCCAGTTCCATGATCGCGTTGTTCCAGGCCCGGGACTCGCCGGCGGGCATGAGACGGCTCGCGGCGGTCTCGAAGGCGTCGTCGTCGTCCGGTACGTCGAACGCGCGGTACAGGACGCGTTTCACGTTCGTGTCGACCACGGCGTTCCCGTTGTCGAACGCGAAGGAGGCGACGGCATTGGCGGTGTACGGGCCGACGCCCTGCAACTCCGCGAGTTCGTCGGGCGTCTCGGGGAACTCGCCGTCGAACTCCGTCACGACCTGGCCCGCGGCCGTGTGGAGGTACTTCGCGCGGTTGTTGTACCCCAGGCTGTGGGCGCTCCAGAACGAGACGACGTCGCCGCGGTCGGCCGCGGCCAGTGCCTCGACGTCCGGCCAGCGGTCGAGAAAGTCGTGCCACGCGTCCTCGACGCGGCTCAACTGGGTCTGCTGGCTCATCACCTCGGAGACCAGAATGGCGTACGGGTCGGTCGTCTCGCGCCACGGGAACGAGCGGTGGTCCTCGGCATACCACTCCAGCAGTCCGCTCCGGACCGCCTCGCGGTCGTCGGGGAGCCACCGGGCCCCGTCACCGGTCGCGTCCCCGTCGCGGTCCGTCGCGGTCTCGCCGTCGGTCATCGCCCGGAGTTACGACGGGCGGGGCTTGTCGGTTGTGGTTAGGGAGAGCGAGCGCTCCGTCGCGGAACGAAAACTACTCCCTCGCGTCGCCGTAGGTCCGGACGTGACCCTCGACAATCTCACCGCCGACGTGGAGCAGACATACGCCGACCTGGTGGACATGGACGTCGACCTCGACGAGGAGGCCCGCCGGGAACTGACGATGCTCGCCACCGCGTTCGACAGCGAGGACCCCTCGGAACTGGTCGAACGGGCGATCCACCTCCTGTTCCAGACGAGCGTCGACACCGGCCGCCTCGACTTCCACCTCCGGTCGACGTACGACGTGACCTACGACGAGTACCTCTCCGGCATGACTTTCGAAGAAATGACCGGCGGCGGTGCGCCGCCGCGGGACGACGACGACCGGCGCTACCAGTTCTGACGTGGGGCTCGTCGGTCGCCGCGGCGCCCCCGAGAACCGTCGCCGACGGCCGGGACCGCAATCGTTTACCCGACACCACCGGAACGGGGAACCGAATGACGGCGACCGGAGTCGGACTGTCGCTGGTGCTTGCCGGGGTCGTGGCCGCGCTGACGTGGTACGCGGTCGCCCGCGCAGTGCCAGGCTCGGAGCGAATCCCGCCCCGCGTCGGGACCTGGGTGTCGGCAGTGCTGTTGTTCGTCGGGCCGATGGTCGCCCTGGCGCTGGTGGTCGCCGCCGCTGTGGCCGCGGGATGGCTCCGGAACGCCGGCGCCGTCGACCTGCTGACGTGGTTCTTCCTGGCGATGACCGTCGGCCTGCTGGACGCGGTGTGGCTGGCCCGGACTCGCGCGGTGCCGGTCCTCACCGAGACCGAAGGCGTCGAGATTCCCGAGACGCTGCTGTCGGCGATCCGGGTGGGATCGCTCGTGGGCGGTGTGCTGGCAGCGGCCGGGTTCTTCGGGCTCGCGGTGACGGAACTGCGGGCCAGGCCCGAGGAGGTCGGCGAGATCGCGCGGGCGCTCCCACAGGGCCCGATCGTCCTCGTCGGCTTTCTCCTCGGGGCACCGATCTTCTGTCTCTCCTACGGTGCGCTCCTGGCGCTGTACCTGCGAGTGACCGTGATCAGACCGGAGTAGGGCCGCTCGTACTCCCCGACGGAACTGTTCTAACGCGCACCCGACCGCGGCGACCGCGTTCTCACCGACCTCCCTCCCGCAGTATCAGTCGTCGGCCTCGACGGGGTGTTCGGTCGCGACGTCCCGGACGGACTCGACG
>CAZIVN010000254.1:2773-3465 GCA_964542685.1 uncultured Halobacteriales archaeon | reverse complement strand
TGAAAGGAACCCGTCCGACGCGTCGGGTCACGACCTGGATGGGCGTCGAAGAGGCGAGTCCGTCGACGCGCGGACCGACGACCTCAGGCCCGTTCGATCAGGTCGTGCAATCCCTCGCGGACGATGGTCCCGCAGAACTCACAGCGGACGCCGTCGGAGAGCACTGCGAACCTGGAGTCGACCGGTTCGCCCGCAGTCGTGATACACTCGGCGTTCGGACACGAGAGGACGCCGCGGACCTCCTCCGGGGGTTCGACCCGGTGTTTGTCCACGACGTCGTAGTCGCGGATGATGTTGATCGTCGCGTCGGGCGCGATCAGCGAGATGACGTCGAGTTCGTCCTGGTTGATCTCCCGCCCCTCCACCTTCACGACGTCCTTCCGACCCAGGCGGTCGCTGGGGACGTTCATTCCGACGGACACCGTCGCCCCGGCGGTGCCGTCGATGCCAAGGATCGTCAGGACGTTCAGCGCCTGTCCGCCCTGGACGTGGTCGATCACGGTACCCTGTTCGATCTTCGAGACGCGCAGTTCGTGTTCCTCCGTCATAGCAACAGGTCGAGCAGTGCCATCCTGACCGGAACGCCGTTGTGGGCCTGCTCGAAGTAGGTGGCGTGGTCGGTGTCGTCGACGGCCGGTGCAATCTCGTCGACCCGCGGGAGCGGGTGCATCACGGTGAGGTCGTCGTCCGCC
>CAZIVN010000254.1:2544-2756 GCA_964542685.1 uncultured Halobacteriales archaeon | reverse complement strand
GGTACTCGTTCTCGTCCGGGAACCGCTCGCGCTGAATCCGGGTCACGTAGAGGACGTCCAGCGACGGCAACACGTCCTCCAGGTCAGTGTGCTCCCGGACGTTCGCGCCCGTCTCGTGTAAGTCGTAGCGGACGCCCCGCGGGAGTCTCAGGCTCTCCGGACTCACGAAGTGCATCGACGCGTCGAAGTTCGTCAGCGCGTGGGCCAGCGAG
>CAZIVN010000254.1:0-2534 GCA_964542685.1 uncultured Halobacteriales archaeon | reverse complement strand
AGCGAGTGGACCGTCCGCCCGTACTTGAGGTCCCCGACGATGCCGATCGAGAGGTCGTCGAGTCCGGCCGACTGCCTGATCGTGTACAGGTCCAGCAGCGTCTGGCTCGGGTGGTGTCCCGCGCCGTCGCCGGCGTTGACGATGGGGACGTCGACGTACTCACTGGCCATCTTGGCGGCGCCCTGCCTGGGGTGTCGCAACACGATGGCGTCGGTGTACCCCTCGACGACCCGGACGGTGTCCGCGAGGGTCTCGCCCTTCTCGACGGACGTCGACTCGACGGGGCCCATGTCGACGACGTCCCCACCCAGGCGCTTGGCGGCCGTCTCGAAGCTCATCCGGGTGCGCGTGCTGGGCTCGAAGAAACAGAGGCCCAGCAACGTCCCGGAGTGCCGCTGGCCGAACGACGCCGGGTTCGCGTCGATCTCGGCTGCCCGGTCGAGGACGACCTCGATCTCCTCTCGGGCCAGTTGCTTTGTCGTGATGAGGTGCTCCTGCCGCATCGAGTGAGTCCGCGCGCCCGTGGGTCTTGAATCCGTGTGGTTCGGGTCGGCGGCTCGACTCCTCGATCGCCACGGCCGCGGATTTAGGTAGGAAGGGGCGGGCAGACCGGGCATGCTCGCCGTCGCCGGGGGGAAAGGTGGTTGTGGCAAGACGACGACAGCACTCGGCGTCGCGGCCGCTCTCGCGGCCGACGCCGACACTCGGCCCGTCCTCGTCGCGGACGCCGACCGCGACATGCCGGACCTGCACGCCCGCGCCGGTGTGAACCGATCGCCGACGCTCGCGGACGCCGCGGCTACCGCCGGGTCGACGGCGTCGGTCGCGTCGCGAGTCGGTGCGCTCGACGCGCCGGGAGTCGGCGTGTTGCCCGCACCGAAGGGCATCGCCGGACCGTCGACGGTTCGGGCACTGTCCGAACTCTCGGGCCGGGTCGACGTCGTGGACTGTCCAGCCGGGGCGGGCCCCGACGCCGCCGGGCCACTGGGCGTCGCCGACACCGTCTTGCTGGTCAGTCTCGCGACCCGTGAGAGCCTCCGGGACGCGATCAAGACCGCGGCGATGGCGCGCCAGCTCGACTGTGAGCCGGTCGGCGCCGTACTCACGAGAACGGACGACGTCCCTGCCGGTGTCTCCGACGGACTGCGCGTCGAGACGGTCCGTAGCGTTCCAGCGGCGGACGGACCGCCACTGACCGACGAGGGCGTCCGGCGTGCCTACCGGGACGTCGCAGGGTGGATCGGCTACCGTGACGCGGACCGGTCGGTATCCGAGTCGTCCTCCGAGTTACCGTCGTGACAGGAATCCCCCGACCCAGTCCCAGTACGGTCGGCAGTAGCCAAAGGATTATTTAGCACTGCCAGCCGTACGAGGTGGTGCATGGCCCGGCGACTGGAGACTGGCATCGACATCCTGGATCGGAAACTCGAAGGTGGCATTCCGCCAGGAAGCCTGGTCGCCATCTCCGCGTCGCCGATGAGTCAGTCCGAACTGCTGCTGTATCAGTTGACCGCCGCACGCGGGTCGCTGTACCTCGCGACCGAGCGTTCGGACCAGGCAGTCCGGGACGCCATCGAGGCGACGAACGCCCCCGTCGGGAGTCCGACAGTCCGGGACATCAGCGGGAGCGAACCGCTGGATCAGGCCAACCGCCTCATCCGCGCGCTCCCGGAGGGGGCGAACCTCATCCTCGACACGGCGAACGTCCTCGAACGGCGCGAACCGCCGCGCTACCGAACCTTCCTCAGCGACCTCCAGACCCACATGGTCAACACCGGGTCGATCGCCTTCCTTCACTGCATGGACGGGAAGACGAACCCGCCACGGAACCGCGACACCACGTTGCACATGTCCGACGTCGTGTTCGACCTGGAGACGGACGTCTCGGGGACGGAGATCGACAACCGCCTCGCGATTCCGAAGTTCCGCGGTGGCTCCGCGCTGACCGAGACGATCAAACTCGAGTTGATCGAAGAGGTCGGCGTCGACACCAGTCGCGACATCGCGTGAGGTCGGTCCCGTCGCTATCCGACGAGTGAACGACAGCAACGCGGTCGGCTCACTCCTCGCCGAGTTCCTCGGCGATCTCCTCTGCGTCGACGTCGGCGTCTTCGAGGGCTTCCTCGACGTCACCGCCGCCCATGCCGCCCATGCCGCCCATCATGCCGGGCATGCCCATGCCACCGCCCAGTTCCTCCTGGACGATGACGCGGTCGACGCCCAGCTTGTCGACGAGGTCCTGTGCGATCTGCTGTTTGGAGAACAGCCACTGCTGGTTCATCGACAACTGCGGGGTGGCCTCGACGTACAGCGTCTCCTTCTCGACCTCGACGGTCTCGAACTCGGGTTCTGCCGCCTCGTCGTCCGGAGAGTCCTCCGAACTCTCCCCGTCCTCGTCCGGCCCGACCATCTGCTCTTCCTCGACCGTGTCGGTCTCGAACCAGACGTCCAGTTCCTGACCGATGTACATGTCGAACAGCCCCTTCGCCTGCTCGACGCGGTCGTCGATGACCTCGACGATCTCGAAGTCGTAC
>CAZIVN010000253.1:0-3525 GCA_964542685.1 uncultured Halobacteriales archaeon | reverse complement strand
ACCGCTACCACTACCGCCACCGCCACCGCACCGCCACCGCAGCGACACCGCTACCCGCCACCGCTACCACTACCGCCACCGCCACCGCACCGCCACCGCAGCGACACCGCTACCGCCCCGGACTGGCTCGACGCCCTTCCCGATTCTCCACGAATTCCGGTCAACGCCAGTTCCCGACGACGCCGCACCGCGCGCGATCGCCCACGGAGAGTTACCACTGGGTTGTCGGTTAGGGACGGCCGGAATTATCTTCGTAAGTTACGAGTATTTTATTCAGTGCTCATTGGTAGCCACCAGGTGAAATACGCAGTGCCTACGACCCCAAGATTTATAACTATCTTTCACCTACTTTCGACCAGTTCATGACCGAGTACTACGACGTCGTCCTGGGGGCGATTCCGATCGCGTTGATCAGTGTCACTGCCGTACTTTCGTTCGCGGGACTCTCGTTGACACTGGCGATTCCCCTCGCGGCGACGGTCCCGGTCGTCCTCATCGGCCACGCGATGTTCGTCAACGGGCCAGTCGACGCGCCGACTCCCGGTACCGACGACGTCACCGACGACGACACCGACGACGACACCGCCGAGTACACGACGACGGGTCAGGCCGTCGCCGGCGACTGATCCGGTCGTCGCTGCGGTCCCGCTTCTCCGCTCCGGTTCTCGCACCCGCGCTCTCGCCCCCGAGGACCCCCCGGTCCGTGCAGGGGCGTCCGGCAGGGTATTTCACGAGGGCGGTCGTAGGGTCGCCCGTGACAGACACACTGTTTCTCACCAGCGACGACGTCGACGGACTGGCCGCGCCGGCGGACTACGTCGAGGCGGTCCGGGAGGGGTATCGCCAGCGAGGCGACGGCGCACCCGCCGAACCGCGGACGACGCTCCGCAACGAGGCTCCCCCCGGAATGCTGACCGGGTACTCCGCGGTCCTGCCCGAGACGGGCGCGATGGGCGGATACATGTACGCCGCGGGCTTCGGCGCGGAGGACGCCTGGTTCGTCACACCGATCTTCGACGCCGAGAGCGGGGAACCGCTCGCAATCCTCGACGGGGCGAGCATGAACCCATTCAAGACCGGCGCGACCGGCGCCGTCGGCGTGGACGCCCTCGCCAGGCAGGACGCGACGTCGCTCGCCCTGATCGGAACCGGTGCCCAGGCCCGTGGGCAGTTGCGCGCGACCGTGACCGTACGGGACTTCGAGACGGTCGACGTGTACTCTCCCACGCCCGGGCACCGCGAGTCCTTCGCCGCCGAGATGAACCGCGAACTGGACGCCGCCGTCGCCGCCGTCGCGTCGCCAGCCGCGGCCGTCGAGGAGGCAGACGTCGTGATCACGGCGACGACGGCCAGCGAACCGGTGTTCGACGGGGAGACCCTCTCGCCGGGCGCCCACGTCACCGCGATGGGCCAGTACCACCCGAAAAAGCGCGAACTCGACGCACGGACGATCGAACGAGCCACGTACGTGCCGGACCTGCGCGACCGCGCCACCCAGGACTCGGGGGAGTTCCTCGGCGCACTGGAGGCGGGCGTCGTCACGGAGGACCACGTTCACGCCGAACTCGGCGAGGTGGTGGCCGGGGAGGCCGCCGGTCGGACCGACGCAGACGAGATTACGGTGTTCGACAGCGGGGGGACCGGTATCGAGACGGTTGCGGGCGGGTACATGTTGTACGAACGCGCCCGCGAGGAGAATCTGGGGTCGACGGCGTCGTTCGCGCCGGCGAGCGAGGCACTCACTGGGCGGTAACGGCCGTGCCCGTCGAGTCGCCGTCCCGAACGGCACCGACGACGAGGTAGACGAACGGCGTGTCGAGAACGGCGATGAGCAACTTCAGGACGTACTGCCCGACGATCAGGCCACCCAGCGCCGACGCCGACTGGGGGCTCCCGGGCAGGACCAGGGGTGCGACGCCGAACGCGACGGTGACGAACAGGACGGTGTCGATGGCCTGACTGGTGACCGTCGACCCGAGGTTCCGGAGCCACAGTTTCTCGCCGTCCGTCTCGTCCTTGATGCGGTGGAACACCCAGACGTCCCAGTTCTGGCTGACGATGTACGCCAGCAGACTCCCGGTCACGACGTTCGCACTCGCACCGAGCACGCGGTCGTACACCCCGGGGTCCTCCACGAAGACGGCCGCCGGGGCAGCGAGCGTCGAGAACACCAGCGCCAGCACGACGAAGTTCATCGCGAACCCGACCAGGACGAGCTGGCGCGCCGCGTCCTTGCCGTACAGCTCGGAGTAACAGTCCGTCGCGAAGTAGGTGACGGCGTAGGCCAGCGCCGCCCCGGGCACCACCAGGTAGTCGCCCGTCAGCGGGAGAGCGACGGGACTGGAGAAGCCGAGAATCTTCGAGGCCGTCACCTGGGACGTCATCAGCGCCGTCACGAACAGCGCGACGAGGCCGATTCGTTCCGTCGGCAACGCCGCCGAACTCGATCCGGATTCGGTCATCGCCAGGGAATATCTCGGTGGACCGAATAACTCTACCGATGGCTGCTCACAGCGCGGGGATTCGGGAATCGCCGCCGAGAGAACCGGGAAGCCACCTGTCGGCGCAACTGGATACGTTCATGAGCGTTCAGTTTTACCGGGCAGGATACCAGTAGTAGATATTACCATGGTGTTATCAGGGGGTTACTGCAAGAATGTTTAATACGCTCCGTCTCCAAGCCGGGTTGTCTCCCCCCACGGGAGACGTTTTGGCTCCCACCCCCCCTTTCCCTTTCCCCCTTTGCCCCCGTTGGGCCGGGTCGGCGTTCGGTGCCGGAACCGATCCGGGCACGCCGAATCCGGCCGAACCCCCCGGACCGACCGCGACTCGAAACTTACTAACGCCCCGAGAGCGGAGCGAAGGACATGGATCTGCGGGTCATCGAGAACGAAGACGACGAACTCTCCATCGAGATCGGTGGCGAGGACCACACCTTCATGAACGTACTCAAGGGGGCGTTGCTGCAGACCGACGGCGTCGACGCCGCGACCTACGACATGAACCCCGAGCAGTCCGGCGGCCAGACCGATCCGATCCTGACCATCCGGACCGAGGGCGACACCGAACCCCTCACCGCCCTCGAGACGGCCGCAGAGAGCATCCAGAGCGACGTCTCGGCGTTCACCGAGGCGTTCGAGGGCGCCGCCTGACGTCTGCCAGGCAGTCTCACAGCCGCACCGGAACGCCGCGCTCATCCAGGTGCCGTTTCGTCTCCTCGATGGAGTACTCGCCGAAGTGGAAGATACTGGCCGCCAGTCCCGCGTCCGCCCCTGCCTCGGTGAACACCTCGTACATGTCTTCGGGCCCACCACAGCCCGACGACGCGATGACGGGCGTGTCGACGGCGTCACAGACGGCCCTCGTCAGCGGCACGTCGTACCCCGCCTTGGTTCCGTCGGCGTCGATGGAGTTGACGAACAGTTCGCCCGCGCCGCGGGCGGCGGCCTCCTCGGCCCACGCGACGACGTCCCGTCCGGTGCCCTCGCGACCACCCTTCACCGTACACTCGAACCAGCAGGACTC
>CAZIVN010000252.1:0-3566 GCA_964542685.1 uncultured Halobacteriales archaeon | reverse complement strand
GGCGATCACCGGTAAACAGTGAAACTAAACCGTATCAGGCCAGTCCGACCACGCCGAACGCGACGTACAGGAGGTCGCCGACGGTCACCGCCGTCACCACCCCCAGCGCCAGGGGCACCATGAACGGGATGCCCGGCGAGACCCACACCCTGTCCGCCGTGGCGACGAGTTCCAGCCCCGTCCGCAGTTGCTCCGGCGTCGTCCCGTAGGCGCTCCCCTCGACGTCGTCGAGGAACGCCGCGGCGCCCCACTCGTCGTCCGCTTCGGGGCCGCCGTCGGCGTGGGTGACCGCTCCGTCGCCGTTCTCGGGTGCCTCGGCGACGGCCTCGGTGTCGTCGTCCGACACGGGTTCGACCGTCCCGATGGCGCCGTCGCCCGGGTCGTTCGGGTCGGCCGGGACGCTCGCCGGGTCGCGCAGTTCGTCGGGGGCAGCTCGCAGGTCGGCGACCGTACACCCCCGCCAGCGGAGGTACATCCGGAGGGCGTCCAGGTCCAGGCCGCCGCCGTCGCGGTCACTGCCGCCCGCGGCACGGAGCAGGCGGCCGTGGGCGGAGACGAGTCGATCGGTGGCGTACACTCGCGCGACGAACATCCGGGGTGCCACGGCGCCGTCGGCGACGTTCGCGGCCGCGACCCCGAGTGGGTAGGCGATCCCGGCGAGGACGGCGTTCGTGAGGACGGTAAACGAGAACACCTGTAGCGGCGGTTCGACCGCCGGGAGCGTTCCCGGAACGACGGGGACCGCGCCGAACAGGTAGGCGGGGTAGGTCGGGTACAGCAGCGCGAACACGAACAGCGCCTTCGCGTCGGCGCCGCCGAACCCCCCGAAGTACCAGAAGGCGTACCCTAACGGCACGACCAGGCCGACGCTGACCGTCGTCGGCACGAGGAACGCCTCGAACGACGCCGCGCCCGTCGTCCAGGCGGCGTAGGCGTCGACGGTAAGCAGGAGGAGTGCCAGCAGCGTCAGCGGCACCCAGGTGTCGTTCGGGACGCGTCGCACCTGGATATCGCGGTAGGCTGCCCAGACGAACGCGGGGACGACCAGCAGACGGAGCCAGTCCGTCGGCGTCGCGGCGACCGGTCCGACGTCCACGAGCCCCAGCGAGGCAACGATACCGTACACGGTCGGAGAGGCGTCCGGCCGGGAGTTAGGCGTTGCGGCTTCCCGGACGCCGACCGCGGCCCGGGGGCGCCAGCAGCCGAGACGGTGTAACCTCGTTTTCAGCCTCCACGAAGCACTTATCGACGCCGTTCGAGAGTCGAGGCATGCACCGACGGACCCTCCTCGCGCTGGCCGGTACCGGAGCGATTCCACTGGCGGGCTGTACCGGCGACGACCCGGAGGAGGCTGGCGGCGGAACGACGCCGACGACGGATGCGGGGGACGGGACGACCGTCCCCGACGACGGGACTGCCACCCCAGGGGACGGCACGACGACCACGAGACCGGACCGTGACACCCTGCCCGAGAACTGCCCGGTCTCGCAGCATCTCGACGTCGAGTGGCCGACGGACCTGGACGCCGAGACGGTCGCCTCGTTCGTGGAGTCGTACGAGGCGGCCTACTACCGCGACATCGTCGTCGGGTACGAACAGGAGTCCGACTTCCAGGAGTACAGCATGAGCGGCCGGGTGACGGACCCGCCGGAGCGAACGGGCCCCGGGTGGACGCTCCACTACTCCGGCAGCGGCGCCGTCTACAACCCGGACATCCTGCTGATGGCGTCGACCGTCGAGTCGGCGCCGGAGGACGCGGACGTCGTTCCGATCGGCGACGTCGAAGACGAGACACTGCGGTCCACGCTGGAGTCGGCCGCCGAGACGGGCGAGAGCCAGCAACGCGTCTCGGTCGGCGGTGCGGAGATCGACGCGTACCTCCAGCGACTGGCCTCGCTGTCGGCGGACTTCGACCTGCCCGAGGACCGCGGCGACAGCGACACGCTGTACGCCGACGTCGACGGGACGGTCGTCGAACTCGAAGCGACCGTCTCCTCACTCCACGGGGACTACTGGTGGGACGCCTGGTACTACGTCGACGATCACGTCGTTCGCCGGACCGACGACGAGGAGACGGACCCGAGAAACGGCACGCTGGTGGAGTGTCGCGAGTCGGCGTAGCGCGGTGGCGGTCCGCTCGGCGGGGGTCGAACCTCCGACCCTCCCGAAAGGTTCCTTACCGGGCCGCCAGTAGACCGCGGTGATGGAACTGGCGGCGATTCCGGGCGTCGGCGAGAAGACCGCCGACGCGCTGTCGGAACTCGACGACCCCGAGACGGCACTCCGGGAGGGCGACGTGGCGCGGGTCGCGTCGGCACCCGGCATCTCGGAGGGACGCGCGGCGCGCATCGTCCGGGCGGCGATTCGGGAACGACACGACGACCCCGGCGGCGTCCTCGCGACGGACCGGGCACGGGACGTCTACGACGAGGTGCTCGCGCTGTTGCGCGACCGGACCGTCACCGACTACGCGGCCAAGCGCGTCGAGACGCTGTACCCCAGCACTGTGGCCTCGCGCATCGAGGAGGTTCGCGCGTTCGCGACCGCGGCCGTCGAACGCGAGCCCGACGAGGCGACGCTGTCGGCACTGGCGGACGTCGCACCGCTGTCGGAGCCCGACGACCTGCGCGTTCGCGACCGCTGTCTCGCGACGACCGACGCGGAGACGTACTCGCGGGCCCGCGAGGCCGTGCCCGAACTCAGCGTCGAGGTCGTCGACGACGCGCGAGACCTCGCGGAACTGGCCCGGGGGTACGCGACGGTGTACGCGCTCGACGAGTCCTTCGCCGGCGTCGACGTCGAGGGCGACGTCCGCGTGGTGCCCGAGGCGCTCGACGAACCCGAGACGGTCGTCCCCGAGCGGCCACTGGCCTTCTTCGCGACCAACCGCGACCGGTTGCTCGCGGCCGCCGCGGTCCACCGCCACGCCGACATCGACCCGCCCCTGTCCCTCGACGTCCTGGAGTCGGCACTCGAACGCGTCGACGAGGACGGCGCCGTCGTGGGCGACGAGGAACTCGACCGCCTCTCCCGGGCCGTCGACGACCTGGACGCCGCGATGTCGACCGCCGAGAGCGTCGCGACCGACCGCCTGCGTGAGGAGATCCGTGAACGGGACGTCACCGTCGAGGGGTCCGACCTGCTGTCGCTGGTCGAACGCGGCGCCGGCGTCGACTCGCTGCTGTCCCGGGAACTGGCCGACGAGTACGCCGCGGCCATCCGGACGGCCCGCGAGCACGCCATCGACGCCCTGGACCTCCAGCCCGAGGAAGCCGAGATCGCACGGCGGGCGTTCCCGGACGAACCCACCTTCCCCGTCGAGCGCGACGAGGCGGTGATCGCGCGACTCCGCGAGGAACTGACCGCGGCCCGGGACCGCCGCGCGACCCGGCGCAAGCGCGAACTGGCGGCCGACCTCGCGGACCTCCGGCCGGCGGCCGCCGACCTCGTGCGGACCGCCCTGGAACTCGACGTGGAACTCGCCGTCGCGCGGTTCGCCGACGACTTCGACTGCACGATGCCGACGGTGTCGTCGACGACGTGGCACTGCTGTCGGGGGTCAACTC
>CAZIVN010000251.1:0-3597 GCA_964542685.1 uncultured Halobacteriales archaeon | reverse complement strand
ACGTGGCCCTGGACGAAGTGGCCGTCGAGGCGGTCGTCGGCCCGCAGGGCTCGCTCCAGGTTGACGGGGTCGCCCACCGCCAGGTCCCCGAGGTACGTCTTCGCGACGGTTTCGCTCGCGAGGAACACCTCGAACCAGTCCGGGCCGGCGTCCTCGACGGTCAGGCAGGCCCCCGAGACGCCCACGCTCTGCCCGTGGTCCAGGTCGCTCGTCGTCTCCGTCCCGCCGATCCGCAGCCGGAGGCCGTCCGGTTCGGCCTCGCGAGCCAGCAGTTCGCCCGTCTCCTCGACGATGCCGGTGAACATGTCCGCCGCTACGGCGCGGTCCGGCATACAGGTTGCGAGTGCGGAAGACGCCCCCACGGAGACAGAGGTGTCCTGCACGACCGTCCCGGGTGGGACTGGAAGGGGCCGAGGGCTCGGCGGTTCCGACGACATGAGGACCGCAGCCGAACGGAGTGAGGCGAGGACCACAGCGAGTCAGAACCGCCGAGCGCGAGGGGGCTTCCGGAGTGGCGTGAGAAGTCCGATCCGCAGGGAGAGCGTTTCGAAGCGCCCTCCGGGACGCTTTTGTCCGTCCCACCGGTAGCCCTACGCGATGCCACGGGGAATCCTCGACACCATCGGCCTCGCCGCGGCACTCGTGTTCGCCATCCCGCTCGCGGTCGCTGGCGCGGACTTCCTGCGCCGTGGGAACCTCGTCGCCGGCGGCGGACTGCTCGGGGTCGCCGTCGCGATGGTCCTGATCAAGCGGCGGATCACCACGCCCACCGACGTGCCCGAGTCCCTGGCCGGGAAGGTCGTCGGCACCGTCGCGAAAGACCCCGAGACCGACGAGGAGTGACGTTCGTTCCGTCTCGACCGCCCACGGAGACACCCTGACCGGTCCGGGGGGACGTTCAAATAGTTCTGTTGCATCGGTTCGGGTGCAACGATGTCCAGCACGACCCAGAGCGACGACGCCCCGTCGGACCTCGGGGACCTGGTCGAACGCGACTTCACCTGTACGGGCTGTGGCTACGAGACGGTCCACGAGGTGCCGCTCCTCCGCGGGAGCGTCGGTGCGACCTGCGTGAACTGCGGCGACTGGACGGTCGGGACCGCGGACGTGAGAGTCCTCGTCGACGCCGCCCGGGAGGCCGCCGAGACGCTCGCGGGCGAGACGCTCACCGAGCGCCAGGCGCTCGCGTACCTCCTGCGGGACGTTGTGGGCGTCTCGCGGGACCACGCGGCCGAGGCCATGGAGAGTAGTCCCTCGAACGTCGACAACCTCCAGCGGCGGGCCCGGGAGAAACTCGACGACGCACGCCGGACCGTCGCGGGGGTGGACGCGCTCGTTGCGGGCGCCGGCCGCGACGGCGCGGACGCGGACGGGACCTGATCACGCTCACGGCGGATCGTACGCGCCCGGGTCCAGCGACCGCGGGAGGTCGGTCAGCGAGTCGTAGCCGTCTTCGCGGACGACGACGGAGTCCTCGACGCGGACGCCGCCGCGTTCGGGGTCGTACACGCCGGGTTCGACGGTGAGGACGTGGCCCGCCCGGAGGTCGGCGTCACCCCGGAGCGACGGCCGCTCGTGGAGGCTCAGGCCGACGCCGTGCCCGACCGAGTGGGTGAACCCCACTGGGCCGTCGTCGACCGGGAACCCGTAGGCGCGGATCTCGGCGGCGGCCTCGGTGTGGACCGTGCTCGCCCGTTCGCCGGCGCCGGCGGACAGCACCGCGAAGGCAGCCTCGGCGCCCATCTCGCAGGCGACGTGGGCCCGGCGGGGCCACCCGCCGTCGCCGTCGACGACGAAGGTGCGGGTGCAGTCGGCGTAGTACCCCTCCGGGCCCCGGGGAGAGACGTCGAGCAAGACCGTCTCGCCGGGGCGGATCGGGTCCTCGCCGCGGTAGTGGAGGTCCGCACACGACGGGCCCGAACCACAGACGGTGTTGCGGGCCGGATCGACGCCGGCGCCGGCCATCGTCGCGTCGACCGCGCGGCGCAGACACTCGGTCGTGAGCGGGTCGCCGTCCCACCGGAGGTCGTCGCCGTCGACCGTCGCCGCCCGGAGGACCGCCGCACCGCGTCGGATCCCGGCCTCGGCCGCCCCGGCGACGGCCCGGAGCCGGTCGACCTCCCGGTCGGTCTTGACCGCTCTCGCGGCGGCGACGGCGTCGGTCGAGGCGAGTTCGTAGCCCGCGCCTTCGAGGTACAGCGCGGCGTCGTGTGGAATCGACTGGGGGGTCAGGACGGTCCCCGCCACGTCGTGGTCGTCGAGGACCGCCGCGGCGCGACGGCCGGCCGGCAGGGCCGCGTTCTCCGTCCTGACCTCGCCGGGGAACGCGGCGCGGGCGTCGTCGCCGAACAGTCGCGGCGCACAGCAGACGGCCGTCTCCGGCGTCACGACGACGGCGTACGCCCGATCCGGGCCGAGAAACCGCGTCAGGTACCGCAGGTCGTCGTCGAACCGGTCGCCGACGTGGACGACGGCGCCGGCGTCGCGGTCGGAGATCGCCTCGCGGAGGGCGCCGTACACGCTACCCGGTCGGTTCGGCCTCGACCGGTTCGCGGGCGTCGTCGACGGCCTCGGTGGCCGACTCGCCGGTCGGTTCGCCGTTCAGGAGGACGTCGACGGGGAGGGTCGGCGCACCGCTGACGAGGTTCTCCAGGACGACGAGGCGCCGGCGCGCCCGGGACATCCCGACGTAGAACACGCGGCGCTCGTTGTCCGTCAGGACCGGCACCGGCGAGGTGGTCTTGGTGAAATCGGTGACGCCGTCGGGCAGCGGTTCCTCCGAGGCCTCGACGGTCGCGGCCATCTGCTCGACGACCTTCTCGGTGAGGTCCGTCGCGACGTACACGTGGTCCGCCTCGCGACCCTTCGCGGAGTGGATGGTCCCGATGCGGACGCGGTCGCGGTCCATGTCGGTGTACTTCTCGCGGCGGAAGTACGCCTCCATGGACTTCGTCTGGAAACTGGTCACCTTCCGGACCATGTCCGCCGCGGAGGACGGCCCCGGCATGAACGGGACGTGCTCGCCGATCACCTCGGGATCGACGGTCATCTCGGTCAGGTCCTCGATGTCGCGTTCCTCCTGCAAGTCGTCGATCTCGTCGAACAGTTCGTCGCGGTCGTTGGTGCCGAAGGCGGAGGCGGCGAGCATGTCCGCCAGGCGTCGGGCCTGCAGGCCCGTGATCGGTTCGTCCTCGTCGATGGCCTCGACGGCGTGGACGTAGTCGGTCAGGCGTTCCGTCCACATCCGCTGGTCGGTCATCGTCGAGAAGGGGATGCCCTCGCCGATGAACTCGTCGATGAACTGGAACATCTGGTAGCGCGCCCGGAACAGCAACATGAGGGTACCGTCGTCCTCGTCGATGGTCGCCCGGACGTTCCGGACCAGGTCGAGCATCGAGGGGCTCTCGACGGCCTCGACGGTGCCGCCCTCGGTCCGGGGCTTGAGGTCCTTGTCCTGGCGCACGTCGATGTGGCTGATCTCGCGGTTGACCACGTTCAGGACGTTCGACGGCAGGCGGTAGGAGTTCGGCAGGACGACGTCCTCGTCGACGCGCTCGTCGAGCAGGAGGTTCGGGTCGGCCCCCTGCCAGGCGTAGA
>CAZIVN010000250.1:0-3602 GCA_964542685.1 uncultured Halobacteriales archaeon | reverse complement strand
TTCTTCGAGTACGGGCGGGCCGCCCCCGATTCGGGTACGGGCATGTCGCTGCCGAACCTCCGGATGCTCGCACGGACCCAGGGCTGGGAGATCACCCTGGATACCGAGTACACGAACGGATTTCGGTTCGTCGTCTCCGGCGTCATAACGGGCCGGGTGCGGGCCACGACCGGAGGGCTGACACGACAGTAACCGGGTTCCGGAGGGCTGTAGCCCGGTAGCGCGGGGTCCGTCTCCCGGGTGCCCCGGCTTCCGGCTGCCGGCTGCCGGCGTGCGGGGTCCGGCGACTGGCGGTCACTCCGCCTTGCCGAAGGCACCCTCGGCTTCCATCCGGTCGAGTTCCTCGTCGTCGTATCCGAGTTCCCGGAAGACCTCGTGGGTGTGTTCGCCCAGCTCCGGCGGGGGCGACCGGAAGCCACTCGTCGTGTGTTCGAAGTTGAGCGGGTGTTCGATGACCGGAATCTCCCGCCCGTCGTCCTCGATCGACTCCATGACCCCCCTGGCCTCGGTCTGTTCGTTGTACAGCGCGTCCGAGACGCCCTGGACTGGTGCCGCCGGAATACCCGCCTCGACGAACGTCCCCATCCACTCCTCGGTCGTTCCCTCACCCAGGGTCGTCTCGATCTCGGCTTCGAGTTCGTCCATGTGCTCGACGCGGGCAGCGTTGTCCTCGAAGCGAGGATCCTCGAACAGGTCCGGGCGGTCGATCGCCTCGCAGAAGGCCCGCCAGAGCTTCGGGTTCAGACAGGCGACGTTGAGGTAGCCGTCGCCGGTCTCGACGGTCTGGTAGGGCGCCAGCACCGGATCCTTCGTGCCCATCCGCTCGGGCTGTTCGCCGGCGAAGACCTTCCCCGCCTGTTTGGTCAGCCAGGGGAGCGTAGCGTCGAGCATGCCGAGCTCGACGTACTCGCCCTCGCCCGTCTCGGCGCGGCGGTACAGCGCTCCCATGATCCCGAAGGCCGCCCACATGGCGGTGATGAGATCGGTCATGGGGAGACCGACCTTCACGGGGTCGCCGTCCTGTTCGCCGGTGATCGACATGATCCCCGAGAGGCCCTGGACCAGCAAGTCGTAGCCCGGCCGCTCGCTCCAGGGGCCCGTGTCCCCGAACGCCGAGATATCACAGTAGACGAGGCCCTCGTTGTGCTCGCGGAGGTCCTCGTCGCCGACGCCGAGCCGGTCCGCGGTCCCCGGCCGGAAGTTCTGGAGGAAGACGTCGGCCTCGGCGACGAGTTCGTACAGCGCCTCGCGGGCACTGTCGGACTTCAGGTCGAGCTCGACGCTCCGTTTGTCGTAGTTGACAGTCCAGTAGTAGGGTGACTCGCCGTCGATGAACGGTGGCCCCGAGTGACGGATGTCGTCGCCGGCGCCCGGCCGCTCGATCTTGATGACGTCCGCTCCCTGGTTCGCGAGCATCAGCGAGCAGAAGCCGCCGGTAACGAACGTCGAGAGGTCGACGACCGTGATCCCGTCCAGGAGCCGCTCGTCCGTACTCATACGCCGACGGACGGTCACCGTCACAAAATATCTACTGATACTCGGTGAACCGGTCCGGTCACGCCGTCGGGTCGAGAACCGCCGTGCCGAACGTCTCGCCGTTCCGGATCTCCTCGTGGACCCGGGGAACCTCGTCGAGGCCGACTTCCCGGCGGACGACCGGCTCGATGCGGCCGTCGGCCAGCAGCCGCCCGGCCCGGACGACCTGGTCTCTGGTGGCGTACCGGGTGCCGGTCAGCGTCGCGTCCTTCACCACAAACTCCTTCAGGAGCGGTGCGAACGTCCGTTCGTGGTGTGTCGTCAGTGACACCACCCGCCCGCCCATCGCGAGGGCGTCCCAGGCGTCGGCGAGTGTGTCGATGTCGCCGACCGTGTCGACGACGACGCTCGGCCCCTCGCCGTGTGCCGTCTCCGCCCGGAGCCGGTCGGCGAAGTCGGGCTCGCTGGCGTCGACAGGTGTCACCGCGGGCCCGGTCACCGCCTCGACGTGGGCCAGGCGGTCCTCGCGGACGTCGGCGGCCAGGACGCGCGCTCCGAGACGCTCGGCGAGCTGTGCGAGGTGGATCCCGATGCGACCTGCCGCCCCGATCACCAGCAGGGTGTCGTCGTCGTCGAGGTCCGCCTGCTCACAGATTCGCAGCGGGGTGGCCAGCCCGTCGGCAGCGACGGCCCCACCGGCAAAGGAGAGGCCGTCGGGCATCGGGAGGGCGTTCTCGGCCGGCAGCGTCGCGTACTCGGCGTATGCGCCCTCGCGGTTCACGCCGTACCACCCGCCGAAGTCGGTGCACTGGTTCCCCGCCCCGCGCCGGCAGGCGTCACAGGCCCCGCAGGTCAGGTAGAAGTACGCGAACACGCGATCACCCTCGGTGACCGACGTGACCCCCTCGCCGACGGCGTCGACGACACCGGCGAACTCGTGGCCGGGGATCCGCGGAACCAGCCCAGGGTCCTCGGAGAGCCCACCCTGGACGGCGTTCTCGACGGTTCTGGTGATCCCGCAGGCCCGGACCTCGACGCGGACTTCTCCCGGTGCTGGCTCCGGCTTCGGTACCGATTCCACCGAGAGCTCCCCGCCCCACTCCGGCAACACGACTGCGTTCATGGCTCGTTCCGGGTTCGTCTCTCGGCCCTAAATTGGTTTCCCCCCGTACCTCGCCGCCCCCTCCCTGTCTCGGGAACACAACTGCCGAAACCTGGCCCTGCGGTGGCGCGCGCTGTCGCGTCTCCCGTGGCGCGACAGCGCCGTGCGAGGGATGAGTAAACGAGCGAGCACCGCGAGCGAGTGAGCGAATCGGCTGGGGAGGTGTGTGGCCTCGTTCGGGCGGGAATGAAAGGGGCCGCCGGCTCCGGGAACCCCGGCGACGGAAGCACTGCAGCGAGCGACGAGCGAAGCGAGCGAAGCGCGCACCGAGCCGCGGGACTGGAGCCGGCGGGGGCTTTCTTGCTGTCGTAGACGGATCGACTCATATTTAGCACCCCCAACAGCCGACTAGATCATTTTCCGTCTGGCGATTATCTGTTTTCATGTGTGAAATTAAATAGGAAGGAATCCGCATCGTGAGGTGTTCCACTGTTACTCCTGAAAACATACGGTACAGCGCCTATCACGTAATTGCAGGCGTCCACAAAACGACTGGGAGAATTTCTACAGAACTGCTCAATCGTCATGTTGATCTCTCAATCATATCCCGGAAACCACCAGACGGAAAAAGGGCGATATCCACTCCAAAGGGTGCCAAGAATCGTCAGGCTTCCGTGAACGCGACACACCGGCAGACGCTGGATTCCCCGCCGCGAAAGCGCCAGGGGAACGTGCCGATCTGGACCCGCTCGTTGAGCAACTCCTCGGGGACCTGGGCGTTCTCGACGTGGACGATCCCTTCGGGGAACAGTTCGGTGTGCATCAGCTGGTAGCCCTCGGGGGGAAAGATCTCGTCGAGGTCGTCGACGCCGAGGTGGTCGGCCGCCTCGTCGGCGAGCTCCGGCCTGACGTCCCGGACGACGGTGTTCATCGGGTGGTCAGCGCTCCCGCAGTCGAGGATGAGGTAGTTGATCCCCGTCTCCCGGCACCAGTCGGCGAACTCCTGGTTCGGGCCCGGATGCTT
>CAZIVN010000249.1:318-3614 GCA_964542685.1 uncultured Halobacteriales archaeon | reverse complement strand
TGACTGCGTACTCCGCACTGCCGTTCTCCGACCGACCAGTGGCGGTCCGTCGTCGAGTCCGAAAACCCCCGAATCGACCCGCAGAAGAACCTCAGTCGTCCGCCGCCGCGGCGTCTGCGTCCGCAGACCGCTGTTCCCGGCGCCGTTCACTCAGTTCTTCCCAGATTTCGGCACAGCCACAGCCGTCGTCGACGTCGAGGTGCTCGTCCACTGCTTCCTCTGAGTTACTCATCTTGTGAGTAACCATAGTGCCTTCCCTATTAACAGTTTCGACCAGTTCGGGTGCCGGCCGGCGGGACTTAAGAGTGGGCACCACGATACACCCCCCATGGCCACGGACGAGGATCCCGAGGCGCTGCTCGATTGGCTGGACCTGCCGGAGTACGAGCGGACGGCCCTCGCACAGCTGTTCCGCGCGGGCCGGACGACCGCGCCCGACCTCTCGGAGGCGACGGGGATCCCGAAAGCCCGCATCTACGGCGTCCTCGACGAACTGTCCGACCGGGGCTTCGTCAAGGTGATTCCGGGGCGACCCAAGCACTACCAGCCCGAATCGCCCGAGGACGTGCTCGAGCAGGCGGTGGCGAACCGGCGACAGGAGTTCGAGTCGTTCCGTGGCACCGTCGAGTCCCGACGCGAGGCGTTCCTCGACACCTTCGAACCGCTGTACGAACAGGCCAGCGAGGAGACGACCCCGACCGAGGAACTGTTCCACGTCGTCGACGTGGGCGAGCCCAGCGAGTCCGAGACCCGGTCACTGTACCGGGAGGCCGACGACGAGATCCGGATCCTGACGAAGAGTTTCGAGTACCTGCCGTCGGTGGAGCGGGCCGTCCGCGACGCGCTGGACCGGGGCGTGACCGTCCGCGTCCTGTTCGTCCACCCGCGGCACCTCTCGGACGACGACGCTGCGATCCAGGCAGAGCGCGAGGCGACAGTTCGCGCACTGTCGGGCGACGCCGCCCTCCGCTTTAGCGACGAACGACTCCCGTGGCGCGGGACCATCGTCGATCCGAGTATGGACTACGAGACTGGCCGCGGGATCATGCTGGTCGAGGAGAAGGACGTCCCACTGCACAAGCGACAGGCCGCCGTCACGGACAACGAGTCGTTCGTCGCCGGGATGGGCCGGTACTTCGACCTGATCTGGGAACACGAGAGCGTGGCCGAACCCGAGCGGTGAGGCGTCGCCGGGGCGGCCGCGCGGAGGCCCTACTCAGTCCGCTCTGACCTTGGCCCGGATCAGGTCGCGAATCGTCTCCTCGACGGTGTGCTCGGCGCTCCAGCCCAGGACTTCGCGAGCCCGGGACGTGTCCACCGCGAACTCCTCGACCATCGTCTCGCCGGCGCGGGGGTTCTCCACGAGTGCGACGTCGGGGTCGAGGTCGGCCTCCTCGCGGGCGATCTCCCGGACGAGTTCGGCGACGGTCGTGATCCCGGGGTCCTCGTCGGAGGCGATTTCGTACTTCTCGACGCCGGTTTCGCCGCGGGCGAGTTGCTCCAGCAGGCGGTCCGCGCTGTCGACGTACGCCCGTGCGACGTCGTCGACGTGAATGTAGTTGCGCGCCTGGCTCCCGGGTTCGTACACCGTCAGCGTCTCGCCGGCCAGCGCCCGGCCGACGAAGAAGTTGATGACCGTCCCCTTCGAGACGGTCCGGTCGCCGACGGTGTGTTCGCCGTAGAGATTTGACTTCAGGAAGAGGTGCGCCGGGAACGCGTCGTCCGCGAAGGCCTCGACGGCGCGTTCGCCCAGCAGCTTGGTCCGGCCGTACCAGTTCATCGGGTCCCGTCCGCCGTCGACGGTGATGGGGAACGACTCGGGGTCGCCCAGGACGGCCATGCTGAACGGGAACACGAGCGCGGCGCCGTGTTTCCGACAGAACCAGGCGACGTTGTTCGTCCCCGTGACGTTGACCTCGTAGGCGAGGTCCGGCTTCTCCTCGCAGTCGTCGACGCCGCTGATCGCCGCGAGGTGCATGACGACGTCGGCACCCTCGAGCGTCGCCTCCAGGCGGTCGCGATTCCGGACGTCGACGTGCTGGACCTCGCAGTCGCCGACGCCCCGGACGTCGCCGAGGTAGAAGTTGTCGAGTGCGATGATCTCCCAGTCCGGGCGGTGCTCCTGGAGCAGCGTCACGACGCGGCTGCCGATGAAGCCGGCCGCGCCGGTGACGGCAATCGTCGGTGTCGAATCGTCGGTAGTGGATGTCATCGTGCTGGATCGAAGGTGGTGTCGTCGAAGCGGTCCGCGAGGTCGCGAATCCCGTCGCGGACGGTGCGGGTCGGTTCGAAGTCCGTCTCGCCGAGACGGTCGAAGTTGACGTGGTAGGACGGGCCCGGGTGTTCCTCCTCTAAGTAGGTGACGTCGAGGTTGCTGTCCAGTTCGTCGCGAACGAGTTCCGCGATTTCGGCGACGCGGTAGTTCTCCGCGTTCGCGCCCACGTTGTACACGCCCTGGGGCCACTCTTCGGGGTTGAGCGCGGCGTGTTTGTACGCCCGTGCGGCGTCGACCACGTGGATGAACGGCCGCCAGTTGCTCCCGTCGCCGTACACCGTCAGCGGGCGATCCGTCAGCGCGCGGAACACGAAGTGGTTGATCACCAGGTTGAACCGGATGCCCGGGGAGTAGCCGTAGTTCGTGCTCATCCGCAGGGCCGTGGCGTCGAAGCCGTACTCCTCGCCCGCCTCGTGGAGTTCCGCTTCGGCCTGGAGTTTCGTCTCGGCGTACGGGTTGAGCGGGTTCGCCGCCGTCGTCTCGTCGATGTCCGTGCTCGCCGTCCGGCCGTAGTTGTTACACGAGGAGGCGAACACGACGGTGTCGACGTCGAGTTTCCCGGCGGCGGTGAGAACGTTTCGGGTTCCGTCGAGGTTGACCGCGAACGTCTCGTCCCGGCGGTCGTGTGTGCTGGCGGCACCCGTGATGGCCGCGAGGTGAATCACGCTGTCGACGTCGCGGGTCGCGCTCTCGACGTCGCCGTAACTCCGGACGTCGCCGCGCCGGAACGCGAAGTCGTCGTCGTGTCCGAGTCCGGTTCCCATGAGATTCCGGGGCGAACCGGCTTCGAGGTTATCCAGCACCGTCACCTGCGAGACGTCTGGGTCGTCCAGCAAGTCCGGGACCAGCGCGCTCCCGATGTAGCCACAACCGCCGGTGACGAGGACGTGCATGCGTTGGGTAACGAGGGTGGCCCTACAAGTACGTTTTCAGTCGTCGGCCGGCGCCGTCTCCTTGCGCTCCTCGAGGACGCCCGGGAGGAACCGGTCCTCGTGGGTCCGGATCGTCTCCTCGTAGGTCG
>CAZIVN010000249.1:0-308 GCA_964542685.1 uncultured Halobacteriales archaeon | reverse complement strand
CACGTCCTCGACGTCCGGCGCGTCGAGCAACTGCGGGACGAGGGCGCTCCCGATGTAGCCCAACCCCCCGGTAACCAGTACGTGCATGTCTTGTTCTGAGCGGAAGCCCGGTGTTAGTTCGGTCGATTTCACTCCTCGAGCACGCCCGGTAGGAAGCGATCTTCGTGAGCGGTGATGGTGTCCTCGTGGTCGACGAGGGTGCCCAGAATCTCGCGAACGCCTTCCTCGAAGGACTGTGACTGGCCGTCGATGAGGTCGGCGTAGCGGTCGTTCTCGATCTCCATCTTGTGGGTCTCGTCCTCGTCGCG
>CAZIVN010000248.1:0-3630 GCA_964542685.1 uncultured Halobacteriales archaeon | reverse complement strand
CATGGACGTACGCCAACACAGCGTCGCGGCCGCGGACGGACTCTCGCTGAACGTCTGGGAACGCGCCCCCGAGGACGCGGCGGAGGCCGTGCTCTTCGTCCACGGCGTCATCACCAACGCGCGGGGGCTGTTCGTCACCCCCGTCGAGGGCGACACCTCATACTCCTGGCTCCACGCCGCCTCGGACCGCGGCCGGGCGGCCTACGCGATGGACCAGCGCGGGTACGGCGACAGCGAGGTGCCGCCGGCGATGGACGCCGAGGCCGGCGAGCCGCCGACCAGGGCCCCGCAAGCCGCCGCCGACATCGAGCGCGTGGTCGAGTGGCTCCGTGACTCGTACGACGTCGTCCACCTCGTCGGCGTCTCCTGGGGCTGTCACACCACCGGCTACTACTGCGACGCCGGCGACCCACCGCTCGCGTCGCTGGTCCACGTCGCGCCGGTGTACGAACCGGCCTACGCGTTCGAGGACGCCGTCGAGGCGATCGGCGATATCGACCTCGACGGTCCGTCGTTCGTCCAGGACCGCGCGACGGTCCGGGCCCGCTCCGACCACGACCCCGAGGTGTTCGAGGGGGTCTGGCGGGCCCAGGTCGAGTCCAACCAGGGGCTCGATGACGAGCGGTTCAGGGTCCAGACCGGCGGCATCCTCGACTGGAAGGCTTCGGTCGAGGGCGACCCGGTGTGGGACCCGGCTGGCATCGACGTCCCGACGACAGTGCTGTACGGGGGCGAGGACGACCTCGCCGACCGCCAGGGGTCGCTCGCCTGTTACGACCGCCTGACGGTCGACGGCGAGTACGTCGAACTGGCCGGCGTCGACCACTACCCGATGCACGGCGACCGGCGCGCGGAGGTGTTCGACCTGGTCCACGGCTTCCAGGACCGGGTCGTTCGCGCGGAGGCACGGGAGCCGTAGTCGGGACTGGCCGAGCGAGGAGTGCAGTCGCTACGGGAGAGACGAGCCGGAGAACACCGTCGCGGTCAGACCGGTCGGCCGTCGCTCTCGGAGGTGCCGACCAGCAGCGACCCGGCCGCGAGGCCGAGTGCAGCAAGGGTCAGTGCGGCCGCGGTGACGATCGACGTTTCGGCCAGGCCGGCAGCGAACAGTACCACGCTGCTTACGAGGAGCAACAGCGCACCGCCGACGACTTTGATCCTGTCCATACTCTACGATACAGTTTTATCGCTCTAATGTGTTTCGTAATCACCCGACAGTGGCATGGTGTAGCGTAGCAAACGGGCCGTCACGGTAGGCCGGAGACGCCGTCGGTCGGCCGCGCGTCGACAGGCTTTCGTCGGTCCGGAGTGAACGACGGGCGATGACCGACGACGGGAACCGGGCCGACGAGGGCGGAGCGGGCGAGGCCGACGGCGACCCCACCGAGCGCGACGCCGTCGACGACATCGCCGCGATGCGGACCGTCGCGGACTACCAGTTCGGGGCCGGCGCCGGCGCAGCGCTGTTCCCGCCCGACGAGGCCCCCGAGGTGAAACGCACCACGTCGGGCCGCCTGTCCCAGGTCCTCGCTGCCGACGGCCGCCTCGTCACGCTGACGACCCGCGGGCGGTTCAGCCTGGGCCTGGCCGGCGGACGACGTCTGCAGTCGGCACTGGACGACCGCGCGTACACCGTCGTCGTCGGCGCCGAGAGCGCCCCCTACGTCGGCGAGGGCCGCAACACGTTCGCGAAGTTCGTCACGGACGTCGACCCCGCAGTGCGGGCCGACGACGAGGTGCTCGTCGTCGACGGGAGCGACGACGACCGCTTGCTCGCGGTCGGACGGGCGGAACTGTCCGCCGCGTCGATGCTGGATTTCGAGGCCGGGATGGCCGTGAAGGTGCGCGAGGGCGCCGAGGAGTGAGCGCCGGGGGACCCGCGGGGTGATCGCGGCGCCGGAGGGCCAGTCCGGGCCTTGGCCACGGAAGCGAGGCTTTTTTGCGCACACGTCGTCACCTCACGAGTATGTTCGGAGGAGGCGGCGGCGGACTCGACCCCCGCAAGATGAAACAGATGATGGAACAGATGGGCGTCGACTTCGAGGAACTGGACGCCCAGCGGGTCGTCATCGAGACGCCCGACGAGACGCTCGTGTTCTCTGACGCGGACGTCAACAAGATCGACGCCCGCGGCCAGGAAACCTACCAGGTCGTCGGCTCGCCCGAAGTCGAAGGCGGCGGCGCGACGCCCGTCGAGAGCGGCGACGCGGACGACGGCGACGACGGCGGCGACGACGCCGAGATTCCCGAGGGCGACGTCGAGATCGTCGCCCAGCGTGCGGGCGTGGGCAAGGCGGCCGCTCGCGAGGCCCTGGAGGAGACGGACGGCGACCTCGCCGCGGCCATCGACAGTCTGAGCTGACGTGCGCGTACTCCTGACGCGGGAGGACCGCGAGTACCTCGTCGCGCCGGGCGAGGAACTCGGGACGGACCTGGGCGTCATCGAGGTCCCCGAGGACGTCTCGCCGGGCGAGACCGTCGAGAGCCACCTCGGAGAGGCGTTCCGGGTGCGCGCGCTGCGCGGCCCGGACCTGTTTCACCACCTGGAGCGCACCGGCGCGCCGATGCTGCCGAGAGACGTCGGGCTGATCGTCGGCGAGACGGGCGTTCGCGCTGGCGACCGCGTGCTCGACGCCGGGACGGGAACGGGCGTGCTCGCGGCCACGCTCGGCCGCCTGGACGCGGCCGTGACCACGTACGAGCAGGACCCGGACTTCGCCGAGACCGCCCGCGAGAACATGGACACCGCCGGCGTCGCCGACCGCGTCGACGTCCGGACCGGCGACGTGACCGACGACCTGGAGGACCTGTCGGGGTTCGACGTGCTGACCCTCGACACCGCCGACGCGCCGGCCGTCGTGGCCCACGCGCCGGACTGCCTCGTCGACGGCGGCGCGCTGGCCGTGTACAGCCCGTTCGTCGAGGACGCCCGCGAGGTCGTCGAGACCGCCCGCGAGGTCGGCCTCGCGGACGTGCGCTGCGAGGAGACCATCCAGCGCGAGATGGACTTCGGCGACCGCGGCTCCCGGCCCTCGACGAAGGGCGTCGGCCACACCGGCTACCTCGCCTTCGCCCGGATTCCCTGACCGGCGACACACCGTCAGGTACTTTCTCACTCGGCGACGCTCCGACAGTCATGGTCGGACTCGACCGCGAGCGCGTCGTCCTCGAACCGTACGATCCGGGCTGGCGCGAGGCCTACGAACGCGAGGTCGAACGGCTCGACGACCTGATCGGCGACGCCGTCCGGCGGTTCGAACACGTCGGCTCGACGGCCGTCGAGGGGCTGCCCGCGAAACCGATCGTCGACCTGTTCGCGGTCGTCGACGACGTGGCGGCGGCCCGCGACCTGCTCCCGGTTCTGGAGGCCAACGGCTACGAGTACCGGCCGAAAGACGACGAGACGGAGCGCCTGCACCTGTCCAAGGGACCACCCGAGGAGCGAACGCACTACCTCAAGCTCGTCGAGGAAGGCAGCGAGTTCTACCGCGAGACGGTCGCGTTCCGGGACTACCTGCGCGAGAACCCCGACGTCGCCGCGGCGTACGCCGATCTCAAGCGCGAATTGGCGGACCGTTACCCGGACGACAGGGACGCCTACACCGCCGCGAAGGCCGACTTCGTGGAGGA
>CAZIVN010000247.1:0-3686 GCA_964542685.1 uncultured Halobacteriales archaeon | reverse complement strand
CTCCGAGCGGTCCTCGTACACGAAGTGTTCCATCCCGACCTCGTAGGTGTACTCGGCCTCCTCCAGGTACGACTCCAGGGCCGCGCCGGCGCCGTCCTCGTAGGACTCGAACAGCACCTTGCTCTCGGCGACGCTGGGGGGGATGTCGACCCGGTCGCCGTCCTTGAAGAAGATCCGGTAGTGGGGGTCGAGCCGTTCGAGGTCGTAGAACTCCTCGGGCGTCCGGTCGAAGTGGCCGAAAAAGCGCTCGAACACGTCGGGCATCAGGTACCAGGACGGGCCCATGTCGAACCGGAAGCCGTCGCGTTCGAGGACGCTCGCGCGGCCGCCCAGTTGCTCGTTCTTCTCGATTACGTCCACGTCGGCGCCGGCGTCGGCGAGGTAACAGGCCGTCGAGAGGCCGCCGAAGCCGCTCCCGATCACGACGACGTCTTCGCCAGCGAGGTCGGTCATGGCTGGCGGTTAGCGTCGGAGCGGCTTAAATAGGTGGCCTAACGGTTCGATCGCCCCAGCGACGCGGAGCCGTCGTGCGATTCGACGCGCCCCCGTCAGGCGGACTCCTCGGCGGCGGTCGTCGTGCCGTCGCCGCCCTCGGTCGTGCCGTCGCCGCCGTCGCTGCCCCCGGTCGTGCCGTCGGACTCGATGGCCTCGTAGGTGACCTCGACGCCGCTTGCGACCGGCTGGAGGTTGTATCGTCCGGTCTGCCCGCGCTGGACGGGCGTGAAGTCCGCGGTGAAACTCGTCCGGGTGTCCGCCCGAATCTCGAAGGACTCGTTGAACTTCAGCGGCGCCTCGCCGGGCACCTCGACGGTGGCCTCGGAGCCGTCGTTCAGCACGGCGTCGACGCCGTCGGTGTCAAGCTGGAGGTAGGCGTGTTCGCTGGCCTCCAGTTCCCGGTCGTCGATCACCTGCGTGCTGTCGTCCTGTAGGTCCACGAGGTCCGCCTGAGCGGGCTCGTCGAGTTCGTAGTACTGGCGGCCGCTCTCCTCGTCGTCCGCATCGTCCTCCTCGTCGTCCGTCGACTCCGTCGTCTCCGTGTCGGTCGCCGTCGGGGTCTCCGTCGCGGTGGCGGTGCCGTCCGCGGTCGTCCCCGCGTCTGTGGCCTCGCTCTCGCCGCCGTCGTCTCCGTCGTCCTCCTCGTCCTCCGCGCCGGGTTCGGGGCCGAGCCAGTAGCCGGTCACGGTCACGACGCAGGACTCGAAGTCGTCGATGTCACCGGGGTCGTCGGTGACGCTCGTGGACAGGATACCGGTCTCGATGTCGTCGCTGCCACCGCCGCCGCTGCCGCCGTCGTCGTCGCTACCGCCGCCGCCACCGCCGCCGTCGCCGCCGACACAGCCGGCCAGCCCGACCGTGCCGACGACCGCGGCGGTCGTCGCCTGCAAGTAGCGCCTGCGTCCGTACGTGTCGGTTCGTGTCTCGTCGTCCGTCGTAGGGGTGTCGTCTCGTGTCATGGGTAGTCGATCCGTTCCCCGACTCGCGGCCGGGGTCGTCTGTGCCCCCTCGGCACCGGACGGGTATAGGGAGCCGACTCCCTCTCGCCGAGTTCAGACCGTTCAATCCGAATTCATCCGACTGTCGTCCCGTGGTTCCTGGTCGAGCGTGCCGAGGCCGTGCGTACTTGTCCGTGGCCGCCGAATTCCCGGTCGTATGCCGCGGCGCGCGTTCCGGATCGCGTACGACGGACGGCCGTACCACGGCTATCAGCGCCAGCCCTCGGTCCCGACCGTCGAGGACGAACTGCTCGACGCGGTCCGTGCGCTGGGGCTCTGCGAGGCCGGCGAGACGCCCGCGGGGTGGGCGGCGGCGGGGCGGACCGACGCTGGCGTCCACGCCCTGGCACAGACGGTGGCGTTGGACGCGCCCGCGTGGTGCACGCCGCGGGCGCTGAACGGCGAACTCCCGGGGTCCGTTCGGGCTTGGGCGAGCGCGGACGCGCCGCCGGAGTTCCACGCGACGCACGACTGTGCGGCGCGGGCGTACGTCTATCACCTGTACGCGCCCGACGCCGACCTCGACCGGGCCCGGACCGTCGCCGACGCGGCTCTCGGCGACACCGACTTCCACAACCTCACCGACGACGACGGGGACACCGTCCGGACCGTCACGGCCTGTACGGTCGAGTGCGACGGGGCCTACCTGGTGCTCTCGATTCGGGCAGCGGGGTTCCTGCACAACGTCGTCCGGCGGCTGGCGGCCCTGGTCCGGGCGGTCGCGACCGGCGCTGCGCCGGTCTCGAAGGTCGACCGCGTGTTCTCCGGGGAGTCGCTGTCCGGTCCCGAGGGCGTCCCGGTCGCGCCGCCGGGACCGCTCGTCCTCGTCGACGCGACGTACCCCGACTGCTCGTTCGAGACGGACCCGGCGGCCGCCGAGAGCGCGACCCGGGCGATCGGAGAACGCGCACGGACGGCGCTGACCCGGAGCCGGGCCCTCGGAGACGTCCGCGACGGAATCGGAGACGGGTAAAACTGCTCGACAGCGACGGAATCGGGACGCCCTGGCGTCGCCGTCGGGGATGTGGTAAGTGTTGACACACAAGTACGGGATTTATATAGTGGTACATTGTAACATAGAGCATGGCGTCGGCACCCGACGACACCGACGACGTGTTCGACCAGTTCTTGACCCAGCGCGGCCACGAAACCGAGCACGTAACGTGGGAGGACGACTACAACAAGAAGCGATGTCCGGAGTGTGGCGGACTCCACGACCCGGACGCGTCGGAGTGTGCCGTCTGCGGCTGGGCGCCCTGACCGGGGGGTGCCCGGTGACGCGGTGCGAACGACCCTCGAACAGCCCGTTTTTCGGCCAAAATCGGCGGTAACCTTATCACAGATAATTTCCTCATTCTTCGGTGGAGCCAGAAATGCCGGAATGCCAGAACTGTGGTGCGTTCGTCACGGACGCCTACGCGCGAGTATTTGCTCCCGAGGGGATGCAGAACCCGCGCGTCTGTCCGGAGTGCGAGGACAAGATCCGTGACGGCGCTCAGATTCGGGAAGCTCGTTCTCCGCGAAACAACTGACGCACTGTCCTGCAACCACTCTGCTCTCTTTCGGGATCGCCCGCCGGTGAGGGCCCGGTAGCGCTTCCGGTCCGGCGCCGCGGTCGGTGACGCCGCGGCGTCCGCGCGAGACACGGACCGGTGGAGCGTGTCGCACGGACCGGTGCGGGTTGTGGCTCCGGACAGTCCGTCTCGGAACCCGTGCGGGCGAATCCACGACTCTTATAGGCGTCGGTGCCCTGTACGGCAGTAATGACCGAGTCCAGTACGGACGTGACTCGCCTGTTCGGCGGTCCGGGGAGCGGGAAGACGACGGCGCTCCTCGACCGGGTCGACGACCTGCTCGAGGAGGGCGTGGACGTCCGCGACGTCCTCGTCGTCTCGTACACCCGCGCCGCCGCCCAGGAGGTCCGGGAACGCCTCGCCGAGCGCCTCGACATGAACCCGCGAGCGCTCCAGGGGAACGTCTGCACGATGCACGCCAAGGCCTACGAGTTGCTCAACCTCTCGCGGGGCGACGTCGTGGGGGAGGACGACAAGGAGGAGTTCTGCGAGGAGTACGGCATCGAGTTCGAGGACGAGTACGGCGGCGCCGGTCGCCGGACCGCCCGCTCGACGACGATCGGGAACAAGATCATCGCCACGAGCCAGTGGCTCCAGCGGACCCGCCGGGACGTCGCCG
>CAZIVN010000246.1:0-3686 GCA_964542685.1 uncultured Halobacteriales archaeon | reverse complement strand
AGCGATTTTCCCCGCTAGCCACGGCCGCCCCCGGTTGGTAGAGCCACCCGATGCGGCGGCCTGTAGCGGCGAAAAGCCCCGCTTGCCACCCCGCCCGGTGGGTACAGCTACCCGGACGGCGGACCGATACCTATCGACGACCGCGAGTAGCGGCGCGCATCGCGGCCGTTATCCTGGGGGTTCGACCCCGTCGACCGTGGTGTCGGCGGTGGTCGGCGGCGGGAGCAGGGCGCGTGTCCCCAAAAGTGGCCCCCGAGCCGTGAGGTCGGTGTCGCGAACCCCGACAATACCCGTACTATATTGTGTAAAGGTGTCGCTGTCGGGGTCGCGATCGCCTGGCCCGGCGATCACGGGGAGCTCGACATCGCCGTGCCCTGGGTCGGCGTCGGGGGCGAACGTGCTCGCGCGTCCGGCGCCGTGCTCCTCGCGCTTGAGGTACCCCAGGTCGGCGAACTCGCGGAGTTTTCGCTGTACCGTCCGGCGGCCGACGTCGACGTCGTCGACGAGGTCGGACACCGTAAAGGTGCGCCCGCGCTCGAGGTACGGCAGCAGCGCGTTGCGGACCTCGACGCCCCCGCTCGAGTGTGCCGATACGACAGCGCCGTCGCCGACGACGGGGAGGTCCTCGGCGAGCGCGGAGGTGTGCGCGAACACGAGGGCGCCCTCCTCGTCGCGGCCGAACCGGAGTATTGACTGCATAGTTTGGTCCTCGCGCATATGGGCAAGGTACTCCTCGGCGACGTCGCTCCCGTACGAAAGGTCGGCGCCGTGGCCGGTCCGCGTGACCTCCTCGCCGGCGATCGCCGCCCACTTCTCGACGGGCGCGTCGGAAAAGTGGCGGCTCCCGAGGACGACACCGATATTACACTCGGCGAGGTCGTTTGACCCGGTCACGTTTCCGTAGTGGTCGATCGCGTCGACGTCGTCCTCGAGGCGGCCCTCTATCCGGGCGCGCGCCTTTTTCGTCGTGATAACCCCGGGTTTCGTCGTCGTCGACAGGGTATCCGCGCGGAGGCGCCCGGCGCCGTACTCCTCGGCGACGGTCCGGACGAGCTCGACGTCGCCGTCGAAATTCTGATTCTGGACATAACTGTAGGAATTGACGTGAGGCGAGGTCTGGACGACCTGGAGATTGAGGACGTCGCGGAGAAACTCGCGGCGCTCGCGAGCGCTGTCGTGTATGTCGCGTCGGCGGACGTCCTCGCCGAGGGCGAGGGACCAGAGTGTTTCGCGGCCGGTGGCGTCGAGGCCGACGACGGGACAGTCGCGGCCGGCGGTGTCGACGAACTCCGGCGGGTCGAGGACGTACGCGCCGTCGTGGTCGCGGTCGAATAGGACGGTCGCGCCGTCGAGGCGGGTCCGCGTGAGGTGGGTGTGTGGTCGGGTGGGGTCGAACCGGAATTGCTGGGTCCGGACGACCTCGCCGTCGCCGACCATACCGGCGAGGAGGAGGTACGCGTCGGGGTGGGCGTACGGGCCGTCGGCATGGACGGCGAGCGCCTGGGTGCCGGCCTCGCCGCCACGACACACGTCGCGGCCGGCCTCAAGGGCGTGGTCCGCGCCGTCGACGAGGGCGCCCTCGAGCGCGGTGTCGAAGACGTCGCGAAGTGTCTCGCCGAGGCGATCGCCCTCGACGGTGAGGTCGGCCTCGCCGATCGGGCCGTCGACCTCGCCCAGCGCGGCGCAAAGGTCGCCGAGCAGCGCGCCCAGGTTGCTGGCGACGTGGCGGGGCAGCGTGTCGGCCTCGCGAACGCTCGCGAGGGCGGCGTCGACCAGCGCGTACAGGTCGGCGGTGTCGGCGCCGCGGCCGACGCCACGGTCGACGGCAGCGCGAAACGCCTCGGCGGCGTCGGGCCGGTCCGCGGGTTGTATGTCGTCGATCTCGTCGCGGGCGTTGAGGAGGAGCCGACAGGCCTCGAGCCGGCGGTCGAGATGGTCGAACGCCGGCAGCGCGTCGCCGGACCGGCTCCCGCGAGTCCATTTACGCACCCAGGTATCCCACAAACCGGCCTCGAGGACGTCCCGGTGGTCGGCGAGGTCCTCCCGGAGCGCCGTCGCGAGCCACGTCGCGATCGTCGGGGCCTCCTCGCCGTACCGGCGACCGTACGCGTCGTCGGGGAACTCGTCGATGGCGACAGCGCGGGGCTCGACGTCGACCCGGTCGCTGCCGTCGCGGCCGTACCAGGTCCGGGCGCTCCGGACGTACGCGTGGGTCCGGGAGCCGACGAGGAGATCGACCGGCCGGTCGGGGTCGGCGACGCGCTCCCAGGCCTTTGAATAGGCACACTCGACGCTCGCCTCGTCGTCCTCGTGCTCGTCGCACGTACACGGGATTTGCTCGCCAAACAGCGCTTTCGAGCGTTTGTGTACCGCCTCGGGGGAGAACCCCAGCTCGACGGCGACCTGTACCACGACCTGCCACCCCTCGCCGTGGGCGCCGTTCGCGGTCGAACACGTCGCCCGGTCGAGGTCGACCTCGTCGTCCTCGGCGACGGCCTCGGCGTCGGGGTCCGGGTGTATGTCGGATTCAATCCGCTCGACCAGCTCGTCGCGCCGCCGGAGGAGGTCCTGGCCGACCTCGCGGACGGCAGCGGCGCCCTCTGCTTTTGCGTCGCGTTTGATGTGATTCTCGGCGAGGACGGGGAGCGTGTACGCCGACACGCCGTACGCCTCGGCCTTGTCGAGGACCTCAGCCTGTAGCTCTTTCCGGGGGGCGGCGTAGAGGGTCGACTGTCGGGCGGCGTTTTTCACGATATTCGTGGTTTTGCCCAGCGCCGGCAGCGCGGTCACGAGGTCGGCCTGGGTCGTGTCGGCGGCGGCCTCCTCAACCACGGCCTCGACGTCCAGGCGGGCGGCGTCGAGGCGATCGGCGTCGGTGGTAAACTCCTCGAGGAGGTCGTCGGCCTCGGGGAGGACGGCCTCGTGGTCGATAATCTCGCCGTCGTACCGCGGGACGGGCGCGCCGCGGTCGCGGAGCGCGTCGACGGCCTCGAGAAACGCCTCGCCCTCAAGCTCGTCGTCGCACCCGTCAAGTATGCCCTCCTCGAGCGCAACAAACCGGAGCGCGTCGAGCGAGGTGTCGTGTTCCCGGCAGTAGAACCAGCCGGAGCGAAACGCGAGGACGCGGTGGCCGCTCGCGGAGTATTCCCAGGAGGGGTTAATCTCGGCGACGACGTCGCCCTCGCCGGTGTCGGTCACGGTCGAGCGGATACCGTCGAGGTGGTAGTGGTTGATCTGGTCGAGCGCGCCGTACAGTATCCATTTCTGGTCGGTCGCGGTGGTCTCGTCGACGTACTCCGGGAGGGGAGCGCCGTAGTGGCGCCGCGCCCGCCGGTACGCCTCGTCGAACGTCTCCGCCCCGAGCTCGGCGGTGGGGTCGGATATGAGGCCCTCCTCGAGCGCGACGGCGCGGACGACGCCGTCGACACGCCGCCCCTCGGCGGTGGCCCAGGCGTCGCGGTCGTCGGTCACGCCCAGGGACACGAGGCGGCCGCCGTCGTCGGGGTCGAGGTCGTCCGGCCGGACGGCGCCGGCAGCGCGCCAGGCGTCGCGCGGCTCGACGACGACGGGGTCGTCGAACAGCTCCCGCGGGTCCGTCTGCTCGTAACCGGCCTCGTCGCCGGTGTCCTCGAGAACCGCCGGCGGGAGGACGCCGTACTCGACCAGCGTCTCGCGGTTCGGGGCGC
>CAZIVN010000245.1:0-3689 GCA_964542685.1 uncultured Halobacteriales archaeon | reverse complement strand
ACCGCTACCCCACCGCTACCGCCAGCCGTCGGTCAGAACGTGACGAACCCCAGCACCCAGAGGGTCCCCAGGACGACGGCGCCGACGGCCAGCAGTCGTACGCCGACGCTGAACAGGAACCGGACGACCGTCAGCACCAGCAGGAGGACCAGCAGTCCCGTCAGGAGGCCCAGGACCGGGCCGACGAACAGCGGGAGCGGTGTGACGACGCCGGCGGTCACGCCGGGTCACCCCCGGACGGGAGCGCGTGGCTGGCAGACCGCGTACCGTCGACAGTCAGTCCCGGGGTACTGGTCGCCGCGAGGCATCGAGTCGTCGTCCGTTCGTCGGTCGGTGGAACGTACATCACGCTCGGTCCTCGGCGGGGAACGGACGTAAGTGGTCCAGGCCGTACCTCCGGATTACTGGCGACTGAACCGCTCTCAACCCGAATCAACGTGAATCAAGGCGAGTGAGGGTCGGGCTACAGCAACACCACCTGCGCCAGCCCCAGGAACACGAAAAAGCCCAGGACGTCCGTCGCGGTGGTGATGAAGATGGTCGCCGACGTCGCGGGGTCGTACCCCTGCCGGTCCAGCAGGAGGGGGATCAGTGCGCCGAAAAAGCCCGCGATGACGAGGTTCGCGACCATCGAGACCCCGAGTACCAGCCCCAGCAGTGGGCTCCGGTTGACCAGCGAGGCGATGACCGCCACCAGGACGCCGGTGATGGCGCCGTTGGCCGCGCCCGCGAGTACCTCGTCGAGGACGACCCGGCCGCCGGTAGAGAGCGACACCTCGCCGAGCGAGATGCCACGGACGGTCACGGCCATCGACTGGGTGCCGGCGTTGCCACCCATCCCGGCGACGATGGGCATGTACGCCGCGAGGATGGCCAGTGCGGCGATGGTGTCCTCGAAGAAACCGACGGTCAACGCGGCGAGAAAGGCGGTCCCGAGGTTGACGATCAGCCAGCGATACCGGCGGCGGACCTTCTCGACCGGGCCGTCGAGGACGCTCTCCGCCTCGCGGACGCCGGTGAACTCGTACAGCGTCTCGCCGACGTCGGCCTCGACGCTCCTGAGCAGGTCCTCCGCGTGGATGACGCCCATGATGCCGTCGTCCTCGTCGAGGACGGCGACGGTGCTCTCGGGGTTCGAACGGAACACGTCGAGGACCTCCTCGTCCGGGCGGTCGTACCGGACGGCCGAGGCCGGGGCGACGTGGTCGCCGGCAGTCTCGTCTCCACGGTCCTCCAGTGCGAGCGCCTGCCCGGCCAGTTCGCCGACCAGGTCGTCGCCGTCGACGACGAACACCGTCGGGAAGCGCCCGGTCCGCTCCTCGTGGCGTCGTACCCGGTCGGCGGCCGTCGCGAGGTCCGTCTCCGGGGCGACGGTCACGTAGTCCAGCACCATCACCCCGGCCGCGCTCTCCGGGCTGAACTCGAGGAGAAAGGAGACGCGTTCCCGCCGGGCGTTCTCGAGTCGGTCGAGGACCGCCGCCCGTGTCGCTTCGTCGGCGAGGCCGAGGACGTCCGTCGCCTCGTCCGGGTCCAGGCGACGGACGAAACCGAACAGGTCGTCCTCGTCGAGACCGTCCACGATCGTCGCCCGGGTCGGTTCCGAGAGGCGGAAGAACACGGCCCTGCGCTCCCGGGGTGGGAGCGCCGCGAGCTCGGCCGCCGGGTCCCCCGCCGTCGCCACCCTCGTCACGGCGTCGGTGGCAGCGGCCGCCTCGGGCGATGGGCCCCCCTCCACGTCCGCCGAAGCGTCAGTCGACATGACTGCAACCGACGCCACCGGACCGTATAAACACAGGTGCCGAGGTCGCTGCCGTCCGGCGCCGGCCGTCGGAGTTTTATCGGCGTTGCGCGAAGAACCGGTAGGTATTCACCGAACGACCGGAACAACGGGTGGCATGCGCGAGGGCCCGGGCGCCCCCACCCGGAAACGACACCCGGCCGGGAGCACTCGTCGGCCCGACCGCAGGGAGGTGCACGGATGAGCGACGCGAGCGCAGTGCTGTGTTTCAGCGAGGACGTCGACCTCCTGGAGAGCATGGTCGCTCCCCTGGAGTGGTCGTACCCGGACGTCGAGGTACTCCGCGCGGGGGCGCCGTCGGCGGCCATCGATCACCTGGCGACCCGGACCGTCGACACGGTGGTCACGGACGTCGAGACCGTCCAGTCCGCTCCGGCAGTGGTACAGGCGACCAGAGAACGCCACCCCGAACTGCCGATGCTCGTGCTGTCGGCGTACGCGACGGCCGAGGACAGCGGGACGGCGATCATGGAGGTCGTCGACTTCATCGACGCCGTCGGCGACCCGAGTTCCGACGAAGCGTTCGCGGGGTGGGTCGCGAACTCCGTCGTCGGCGGGAGCGGCGGCACGACGACGACCCCACCCGGCGGTACCAGACCGGAGGACCTCGTCAGCGACGTGAAACGCAACCTGATCGACGCCGAGTCGCCACTCGACATCGAACACGCCGTCTGCGACCAGTTGACGATGGGCGGCCGGTACGACTTCGCCTGGATCGGCGAGTACGACCGCGGCGAACGCCAGGTCGTCCCCTGGGTGACCGGCGGCGACGAGGACTGGCCCACGAACCGGACGTTCCCGGTCGGGACCGGGGCCGACACCCTCATCGACACCGCCCTGCGGACCCGTGAACTCCAGTTCTCCGAGGACGTCGCGGCCGACCGGACGCGGGTTCCGTGGGGCGAGGCAGCCATCGAGCGGTCGATCACCGCGGTCGGTATCGCGCCACTCGTCGAGGACGGCGAACTGCACGGCGTCCTGGGCGTCTACAGCCGCGACCCAGACGGCTTCGACGAGATGGAGCGGACGGCGCTTCGAGAGATCGCCGACAGCGTCGCGAGCGTGTTACACGACATGGCCCTGCGCGGCCGCATCACGCAACAGGAACGCCGCCTGGAGCGGTACGAACGCCTCGTCGAAACCGTCGGCGACGGGATGTACGCCCTGGACGAGGACGGCCACTTCATGAGCGTCAACAACGGTCTCGTCGAGATGACCGGCTACGCCCGGGAGGGGTTGCTCGGCGAGCACATCTCGGTGATCCTCGACGACGAGGGCCTCGAAGACGGCAGACGACTGGTCGAGGAGATGGTCGCGGAGGGGGCGGACGACCCACGAACCATCGAGACGACGATGGTCCGCAAGGACGGGACCGAGATTCCCTGCGAGACGAAAGTCGCACTGCTGACCGACGGCGACGAGTTCCGCGGTACCGTCGGCGTCATGCGCGACGTCACCGAGCGCAAGGAGCGCGAACGCGAACTGCGCCGCCAGAACGAGCGCCTCGACGCCTTCGCCGGCATCGTGAGTCACGACCTCCGGAACCCCCTCGGCGTCGCCCAGGGCTACCTCGATCTGGCCATCGAGACGGACTCGACGGACCAGTTGGACCAGGTCGTCGAGGGGTTGGACCGTATGGAGGAGATCATCGACGACGTGCTGGCTCTGGCCCGGGAGGGCGACGCCCTGGACGACGTCGCCCCGATAGACCTGAGCGAGTTGGCACGTGACGCCTGGGGGAACGTCGAGACGGGCAGCGCCGAACTGGTCGTCGAGGCCTCGACGACCGTCGCGGCCGACCGCTCGCGGGCCATGCGAGCCTTCGAGAACCTGTTTCGCAACGCCGTCGAGCACGGTTCGACGAGCAGTCGGACGGGGTCCGACGACGCCG
>CAZIVN010000244.1:0-3734 GCA_964542685.1 uncultured Halobacteriales archaeon | reverse complement strand
TTCGAACTGTTGTCGGTCGCGCTCATTGCTCGAACAGCCTGTCGCTGATCTCCTTGAGTTCGTCCTCCCAGACGTCCTCGAGGATCGAGTCGAACGTGTTGTTCACCCGCAGCCGGGAGCGTTCGCTCTCGACGACGACGCCGCCGAGGCAGTCGTACTCGCCGGCGTAGGAGAAGCCCTCGTACTCGTCGAGGAGGTCGGTCAACAGCTGTTCGTCCTCGGCCCGCCCGTAGACGGCGACGTCGTCACCCTCGAACTCCGTCGCGGCAGCCTCGAGCAGCGCGCGAGTCAACTCCTCGCGGCGGTCGCCCTCGATGGCGGCGATCCGGTCCTCGACGGCCTCGTGGACGTCCGCGAGCACGTCGCGCCGGGCCTCCAGGCGCGCCTGCTTTGCCTCCAGTTTCGCACTGGAGACTTTCTGCTCGCGCTCCTGGGCGACCTCGCGTTCGGCCTCGGCTTCGGCCTCCTCGCGGATCGCCTCGGCGTCCTCCTCGGCCGCCGCGACGATCTCCTCGGCGCGCTCGTCGGCCGCCTGGCGGATCTCTTCCGCACGCGCGCGGGCCTCGTCTCGAATGTCCTCGACGACTGTGTCCAAACTCATTGGTGGGGAAAGAGGAGGAAACGTTACTACACGAAGATAGTAACGAAGGCGATGATGATCAGCGTCTCCGGCAGTGCCGTGAAGATCAGGCCCGGCACGAACATGTCGTCGTCCTCGGCGACGGCGCCGACCGCGGCGGCGCCGATACCGCGCTGTGCGTAGCCCGTTCCGACCGCCGCGAGCCCGACCGCGAGGCCGGCGGCAGCCTCGGCGGGGATCGCTGGTTCCTGCAGTACAACGCTCGCCAGTTCTGGGATAGTTTCGATCATGGTGGTAGTAGTCGCTTTGGTCGTCTCCGAACACTCCGACCTTCCCCCTGAAGCAGTAATAAAACTTCTCAAAGAGACCGACCGAGACCGGCGATTACGACCGATTCGGCGATTCGGCTCTCCGTGCCAGAACGGCACACATATACGAATTCGTATGTTTTTCTGCGGGAGGAGACGGGCCGGCCTACTCCTCGGTCGTGTGTTCCCGCTCGCGCCCGAACGGTTCGAACGGGGTCCCCTCACCGTCGAAGAACTTCGAGAAGAACTCGAAGTACTCCAGGCGAGCCGCCTGAATACCGGAGGACGTGACGCCGAGTGCCAGCACGACCAGGTGGCCGAGAATCAGCACCAGGATGCCAGCGGCGGTGATCCCGATGCCGGAGTTCGACAGTCCGGCGAACATCAGTTCGCCGTGTTCCGTCGCGTACTCGGGCCCGTGTTCGATGAGGAAGTGGTACTCCCCTTCCTCGTCGACGTAGGCGCCGAAGTACAGCAGGTTGACCGCGAAGGCCATCCCGGCCTTCGCCAGCAACACGGCTGCGATCCGCAGGTAGGACAGCGTGTGGGCGAAGGGCTGGGCGAACTCGACGAGTTCGTGGGCGGGCCCCAGCGCGAGCAGGAAGAAGCCCAGTCCCGTCAGGCCGAGTCCGAGCCAGCCGGCTTCGGCAGGCAGGCCGCTGAACCCGAGTTCGACGACCGCCGCCTCGCCCGATGCGAACGTCTGGAACAGCAGGTCGGGCTTGCTGCCCTCGAACAGTTTGCTGAACACGAACGTCCAGATGCCGATCAGCGCCAGGATCCAGGAGCCTGACTCGAGCATCGCGGCCTTGAACCCGTGGAACTCCAGTTCCTCGAGGAAGGTGAAGCTCCAGCCCACGAGCAGGTGAAGCATGCCGAACAGCACCGTGACGATCAGCCACACCAGCGGCCAGTCACTGCCCGGCGACAGGCCCTTCTCGATGGGCGCGTGTTCCAGGCCGACGACGTCGTGCCAGAGCATCTCGCCGAACATGTGCGTCCCGAACACCTCGCCGTACAGGACGCCGAACAGCATCGTGAACAGCCCCGCAGCGATCGTGATCTGCCCGAACGCCCGGTACCCGTCCGAGTCGAAGTTCCGGACCACCCAGAGCCCGATCAGCGAGTAGATCGCACCGTACCCCACGTCCCCGATCATGAACCCGAACAGGGTGGGGAACGTCAGGAACAGAACGATCGTCGGGTCGAACTCCGTGTAGTTCGGCCGGCCGACGGCCTTCGTCAGTAGTTCGAACGGCGTGACCGGGCCGGGGTTGTCCTGGACCACCGGCGGGTCGTCGTCGCGCATCACGACCGGACCGCCGCCGTCCGCGACGGCCTTCGGCGGTTCCTCGGTCTCACTGTCGTCGTCCGCGTCGTCACCCGCGGCGTCACGTTCGCTCGCGACGTCCGGCGAGTCGTCGACGACCGTCTCGCGGAGTTTCTCCTCGCCGTCGGAGCCGAACGAGGCTCGCTGGAGCTCCTCGACGTCCGCGCGGTCGCCGACGGCCTCGCGGACCGCCGCCTCGAACTCGTCGTAGCGCTCGGTCGGCACCCAGCCCTCGGCGACGAAAGCGTTGTCCGTCGTCGCGAAGGACAGCGGCGCCTCGGCCTTCTGGACCGTGATCGTCAGGTACTCCTCGGCGGCCAGCAGGAACCCGCCGGCCTCCAGTCGGAGGTCGTCGATGGACTCCTGGACGGTGTCCAGTTCCGCCGCGAGTTGCTGGGCGCGGTGTTCCAGTTCCTCGACGTGTTCGGCGGGGTCGCCCGAGGCGTCCGGAATCTCGACCCGGGCGAACTCCACGCCCACCAGGGCGTCCTCGAGGACGCCCTCTGCGTCGCCTTCGGGGTAGGCGAACATCGCCACGGCGTCGTCTTCCTCGAACACCTCGAACGCCGCGACGTCGTCGGCCGCGGCCAGTGCGGCCTCGACGGCATCGTCGTCGCCGTAGCCGACGGCGACCTCCAGGCTGTCGTAGCCCGACAGCAGGTCGAGTTCGAGCCCGATGTCGACGAACGGTTCCATCGCGTCGATCCGTTCCTCGACGTCGCGCAGTTCGTCTTCCAGTTCGGACCGCTCGTCGTCCAGACGGTTGGCCTCCGTTCGGACCGCCTCGAGTTCGTCCTCGAGTTCCTCGTCCGTGACGATCCGGGCCGGGCCGGCGTCGTCCGGATCGACGTCGAGGATGCTCTCGAGGGACCGGACGGTCACGAGCTTCTGGGAGGCGTCCTCGGCGCCCTCCGTCGGGTCGCCCCGCTCGAACCCGTCCCAGGAGCCGTTGTACTCCGAGAGGTGGACCAGGTGCAGGTCGTGAATCGCCTCGACGACGTCGTCCATGACGGCCTTCGATCCCGTCACGGACACCTTGCTCATTCGCTCAGGTCTGAGCATGCACCGCCTCCTCGAACTCCTGTAGGACGTACTCGACGACGTCCTCGGTTCCCGCCTCGGCGCGCTCGATCAGTGCCTCGCGCTCCTGCTCACCCTCTTCGACGATGCGTTCGCGCTCGGCCTCGATTTCCTCGCGCGCCTCGGCCAGTCGCTGTTCCTTGTGTTCTGCGGCCTCCCGTTCCGCCTCCTGGCGGATCTCGTCGGCGCGCTCGCGCGCCTCGGCGATGCGCTGTTCGCGCTCGGCCTCGGCGTTTTCGACGATGTCGTCGGCCTCCGACTCGGCGTCTTTGATACGGTCGAGAACCTCTGGCCTCGGCATAGTCACCGGTCGGCAGTAACGACAGCGCGTATAAGGTCCTTGCGAAACGCCGAGCGCGAGAGGTCGGTCGCTACGGTTTACTTTCACTGTGTACCGGTAATCACCGGTACCGTACTGGCGTTCAGCGGGAATGGA
>CAZIVN010000243.1:0-3761 GCA_964542685.1 uncultured Halobacteriales archaeon | reverse complement strand
GACGCCGTCGAACACGGTACTTCCGACGCCCCGGGCGGCGACGGGACGGCCGAGGCGCCCGGGTTGACCGTTCGCGTCGGGGTCGACGAGGCCGCCGACGGGGCGACCGTCTACGTCGCCGACGACGGCGTCGGGATTCCGGCGGGGCTCAGGGAGACGCTGTTCGAGGAGGAGTTCTCGACGTCGGAGGAAGGCCTCGGACTTGGGCTGTGGGTCGTCCGCGAGATAGCGACCGCACACGGGTGGACGGTGCGTGCGACGTCGAGCGACGCGGGCGGCGCCCGCTTCGAGTTCGACGGCGTCGACGTCGTCTGAGGACGGGAGTCGGCGAGTCCCCTACGAAGTAGATCGAGTCGGGAACGACACGCACCGGTCGCCGGGTCTGCGTCTGTCCGAGGAAGGCAAGCGTCGACGTGTGGACCGCAGGGAACCGATCAACTCTCGCCGCCGGGGAGGTCCTGGAACGCACCGACGAAGTCGTCGTGACTCGACATGCCGGTCATCGTGTCGTCGATGCGGTCCCGGAGTTCGTCGACCCGGTCGCTGAGTTCCTGGTACTCCTCGTTGTTCTCCAGTTCGCGATCGGGCTTCTCGGCCTCGAGGAGGGCCTTCTTCGAGACCAGCGAGTAGTACTCCTGGACTTCGGCCTCGTAGGCGGACCGCGTCTGGACCTTCTCGACGATGTCGAGGAGGTCGTTTTTCGAGACGGGTTTGACGAGGTAGTCGTCGAAGCCCATCTCGATGATGTCGAAGTCCGGGTCGACGGCAGTCACCATCACCACCCTGGAGTCGTATCCTTTCTCGCGGATGGCCTGGAGCACCTCGTCGCCGGACAGACCCGGCATGCGCCTGTCGAGTAACACCACTTCGACGGACTCGGTCATCTTCTCCAGTGCGGTTTCGCCGTCGTAGGCCGTCTCTACCGGTCGCTCTGTTCCAATCCAGGCGGCGAACAGGTCGGCGAGACGGGCCTCGTCGTCCACGACGAGTACTTCGGGTCCCTCCTCTGTCATAGGTCCCCTCCGCTCCACGGTACGTTGCTAACCACGACTCTTGTATTACCGTAGTGATTCATAAAGCCCGCGCCCACATATCAATTTTCGCACCAGTCTTTGCGCCGAGGAAACCGGTGGCCGGTCCAATCGAACTACTGTCACCGGTCCGGGTACCTGTCCACGCCGTGGCTACCATAGTCGCTGATTTGAGGTATCGGGGCACAGGTCATGAACCTTCCGGCCGTCCGGAAACGGCGGCGGCCGCCGGACACTCGTGCGATCCGACGGACCTCCTCGAACGCACTCGAGGCCTCCGCGAGTGCGTTCGCACAGACGCCGCCGGCAGTAGCACGTTTACATAGGAGGGGGGGCAAACGGGAGTCATGACACCCGCCGAGAACGTTCGCGTCGGCGTCGACGTCGGCGGCACGTTCACAGACCTGGTCGCCGTGGCGGACGGCGAGACGACGGTCCTGAAAGTCCCGTCGACCCCGTCGGCACCGAACCGCGGCGTCGAGGCCGCCTTCGACGCCGCCGTCGACGCGACCGGCTGGACCCCGGACGGGGTGACTGCCTTCGCACACGGTACGACCGTCGCGACGAACGCAGTCCTGGAACGAACCTGGGCCGAGACGGCCCTCGTGACCACCGCCGGCTTCCGGGACGCCGTCGAGATCGGTCGCCAGGACCGCCCGTCGCTGTACGACCTGACCGCTACGAAACCCGACCCCGTCGTCCCCCGGGACCGCCGGTACGAGGTTCCGGGCCGCCTCGACGACCGCGGCCGCGAACTGGCGCCCGTCGACGACGGGGCACTGGCAGGCGTCGCCGAGGCGGTGGGCGACGACGTCGAGAGCGTCGCCGTCTGCACGCTGTTTTCCTTCGAGAACGGCGCCCACGAACGGGTCATCGCCGACGAACTGCGGGAGGCCACCGGGGCGACCGTGGTGACCTCGAACGAGGTCCACGGCGAGATTCGCGAGTACGAGCGGACGCTGCTGACCTGTCTGAACGCAGGCCTCGTCCCGGTCGTCGGCGACTACGTCGGGGCCCTGGCCGACGGCCTCGCCGACCGCGGGGTCGACGCACCGCTCCGACTGATGGCCTCCCACGGCGGCCTGATCACGGCCGAAGCCGCCCGGGAGCGCCCGGTCGACACGCTCCTGTCCGGGCCGGCCGCCGGCGTCAGGGGCGCCGTCCACGTCGCCGACCGCGCGGGCCTGGGCGGCGACGTCGTGACGATGGACATGGGCGGGACCTCCTGTGACGTGTCGCTTGTCCGGGACGGCGACCCGACGGTGACCCGAGAGGCGACCGTCGGGGACTACCCCGTCGCGACGCCCACCGTCGACGTCCACACGGTCGGTGCCGGCGGCGGCTCGGTCGCCTGGATCGACGACGGCGGTGCTCTCCGGGTCGGCCCGCGCTCGGCCGGCGCCGACCCCGGACCGGTGTGTTACGGCCGCGGCGGCGAGCGCCCGACGACGACCGACGCCCACTGCGTCCTCGGCCGGATCGATCCCCGCGGGTTCGTCCCGACGGCCGACGACGAGGCCGTCGCCGCGGCGCGGGCGGCCATCGAGGAAGGCGTCGCGGCCCCACTCGGCACGGACGTCGAAACGGCGGCCGCCGGTATCCTGGACGTCGCGGACGCGAGTTCCGAGCGGGCCATCCGCGTCGTCTCCGTCGAGCGCGGCCACGACCCCCGTGCGTTCGCACTGGTGGCCTACGGCGGCGCCGGGCCCCTGCACGCCGCCGCCGTCGCCGACGCGCTGGATATCTCTCGGGTCCTCGTGCCGCGCGCGGCCGGGACGCTGTCCGCGCTCGGCCTCCTCGTCAGCGACGTCCGTTACGAGACGAGCACCTCCCGCGTCCGCCCACTGGACGCCGTCGACCCCGGGGCCGTCGCGACGACGTTCGCCGAACTGGCCGCAGAGGGCCGCGAGTACCTCGCCGGCGACGTCCCCGAGTCCCGGTGGCGGATCGACCGTCGCGCGGACCTGCGGTACCGCGGCCAGTCCCACGAACTGACCGTCCCGGTCCCCGAGTCGTTCGACGACGACGCAGTCGAGACGGTCGCCGAGCGGTTCCACGAGCGCCACGAGCGCCGGTACGGCCACGCCTCGCCCGACGAACCGGTCGAACTCGTGACGCTGCGGGTCGTCGCCCGTGGCCTCGTCGACCCGCCCGAGCGCGACCCGCCAACCGCCGGGGGCGACGCCGCCGACGCCGTCCGTGAAACCCGCGACGTCGTCTTCGACGGGGAGCGCGTCCCAACGCGCGTGTACGACCGCGCCGCCCTCCCGGTCGACTGCGAGTTCGACGGGCCGGCGGTCGTCGAGGGGGCCGAGAGCACCGCCGTCGTCCCGCCGGACGCGAGCGCGAGCGTGACCGGAGACGGCGGGCTCCTCCTGGAGGTGGGCGCGTGAGCGACCGACTGGACCCCATCGACCTGGAAGTGACCCGCAACGCGCTCGCGGCGATTCCCGAGGAGATGAACGCGACGCTGATCCGGACGGCCTACTCGCCGAACGTCAAGGAGCGCGAGGACTGCTCGTGTGCCGTGTTCTCGGTCGACCCGAGCGAGGACGGCGGCGACGCGACGGTCGAACTGCTCGCGCAAGCGGAGAACATCCCGGTCCACCTCGGCGCGATGCCGTTCTCCGTCGCGGCGGCGTTCGAGCGGTTCCCGCCCGCCGACCTGGCGCCCGGCGACGCCGTCCTCCTGAACGACCCGTTCCACGGCGGCGCCCACCTCCCGGACCT
>CAZIVN010000242.1:1207-3780 GCA_964542685.1 uncultured Halobacteriales archaeon | reverse complement strand
GAGGTACCGCTGGGCGACGAGCTCGTCGATGTCCAGCAGCTCCATCTTCTCCTGCATGATCTGCTGGAACTCCGCGACGCCGACGTCGCCCTCGTCGGCCGGGCCTTCCATCGGCGACGACTCGTAGCCGGCGGCGTCCTCGTTGGTGTCCTCGCTCTCGGCCTCGTCTTCGTCCTCGTCCTCGAACAGTTCCTCGCGCTCCTCGAGTTTGGCGTTCAGGGCGGTCCGCAGGAAGTTGACCATCGTGACGCCCTCGATCTCGACGGGGTACTGGAAGCCGAGGAAGATGCCGAGCGCCGCGCGTTCGTTGGGTTCGAGGTCGAGGAGGTCCCAGGTCCGCATGTCCTCGGGAATCTCCATGTCCTCGAACTCGTCGCCATCGAGGTGAAGCAGGACTCCACCCTCGGTGACGTCGTAGGCGGGGTGACCCGCGATGATCTTCGCCGTCGTGGACTTGCCCGACCCGTTCGGACCCATCAGGGCGTGGATCTCTCCGGCCGGTACCTCCAGGTCCACTCCGTTCAGAATCGTCTCGCCACCCTCTTCTGCGACGTCCGCGTGCAGATTGCTGATCTCTAAGCGTGCCATATGATCCTCTGGTAGGAACGGGGGGCCTCTCGGCTATAATCCTTTCGTATCTTCCCCAGTTTCGGTTTACGTGTCGGTAATAATTTTTCACGTTCCGAAAATAGCTGCGGCACCGTGCGTGCGTTCCCGAGGCTGCCGTCGGGCGAATTCTCCCAGAACGGCTCAAGGTAGGCGGATCCGTTGCGTCCGCGGGGGTGTCGGGCGGGTCAATCGAGCAGACTCACGTCGAGGTCGGACTCCGCGAGGAGGATCCGGATCACTTCCTCCGGTGGCGTCGAGTCGTCGACCTGGCGTGCGTACCAGACGAGCGTCTCCTCGAACGTCTCGACGATGCTGTCCGATCCGAGCCGTCTGTCGTCGACGGAGCCGTCGACCTTCGCGGCGATGTCGACGGCGTACCGTTCGCCGACCGCGACCAGTGGCGTCCGCGACCCCGACGGAACCGTCGGTTCGGACAGTTCGGTCGACGCCGGGTCCGCTCCGGGTCGCGGGCGGTCCTCCGGGCCCGTCGGGGGCGTCCGACCCGACGGGGCCGGCTCCTGGTCGCGGCGGGTCCGACCGTCGTCGTCTCCTTCGTCGTCGTCGGTGGAGACGATGTACCGGTTCTCGCCGAGCTCCTGTACTTCCTCGCGGCGCTCGACCTCGAGTTCGTCTGGTTCGAGGACCCCCTCCTCGGGCTCCGCGGGTTCGTCTCGGTCGACCATGGCCACCCTTCGGGGAGCAGCACAATAATTCGAACGGCAGGCCCGGCCGGGGGATTCAAGCCCGTCGGTCCCGACGGACTCACGAATGTCGGTTCCGCAGTTGGTCGCCGGACTCGGCCTGATCGTGTTGTCGGCCGCCTTCATCCGGCTGGCGGTGAGCAACCGCACGGAGACGATGTACCTCATCGCCCTGGAGTACGCCTTCTCGCTGGCGCTGTTGCTGGCCGGGCTCGGTCTCGTGGCGCTATCACTGCTGTCCCTGCTGGGTTGACACCGCCGGCGGAGGCGACGCCTCCGTTTCGACCCTCGACGGCGTTGGTTTCTCGCCGAGGCGAGTTGATTCGACGGCGCGAGCCCAGAGCACAGCCACACCGCTTTTGCCGGGCGCTCGCGTACGGCTGGGCATGGCGTGGAGAGACGACGCGGCGCCACTCGGTGGGTGGCGATCTGCCGACGACGAGAGTACCGGCGCGCCCGCCCCGGGATTGCGGACCGCCCGGCGAGGCGCCGTTCCCCTGCGAATCGCTCCGCTCGTCGTGGTCGGCCTCATCTTCGTCGTGCTCGCGGTACTCGCTGCGACGACGCTGTAACCGGTATCGAGGCTGTCCCAGGATCATGACCAGCTCGAAACGGAACCGACACCGACCACCGCGGGACGACATCACCGTCCTCAGCTGGCTGGTCTCCCGTCGCGTCTGGGTCGGCACCGTCGTGTTCGCGGGACTGTTACTGGTTTCGCTCGCCGGAGTGGCGGCCCTGTACTTCGAGGCCGACGCGATGCGGTCGGTCCGACGGGCCCTCGAGGTGCCTGTGTCGGTGCTGGCGCTGTTCCTGGCTGCGCGTGCGCTGTCGCTGTTTCTCACACAGCGGTACCGCGACCGCCAGATCCGGGCCGGTCGACGCGCCGTCGGCCGGGACGTGTCCGTGGTCGGCATGCTGACCGTCGCCTCGTTCGCGACGGTCGGACTCCTGGCGGCCGTCGTCGCCTTCCCGATCTTCGTGAACGTCCCGGGCCTGTACCACGTCGTCGCCGTCGGCGTCGCCGTCCTCGTCGTCCCGGTGACCTTCCCGCTCCAGATTCACCAGCTCACCGAGAAGAGCTCGGCGGACAGGTACCGGCGGGGCTTCAGGGTCTCACCAGCCGTCTGGACGTTCCTCTGGACGCTCCCGGCAGTGGTCCTCGTGTGGTTCCTCGCCGTCGGACACCCGCCGGTCCCGGTGTACGTCCCCGAGACGGTCGCCGGACGGACCGTCTCGACGGCGCTCACGGGCCGGACCGTC
>CAZIVN010000242.1:0-1107 GCA_964542685.1 uncultured Halobacteriales archaeon | reverse complement strand
GGCGGACGACGCCGCGACGGACCAGGCGGACCGAGAGGCCGCGACGGACCAGGCGGACCGAGAGGCCGCGACGGACCAGACGGACGCCACTCGGCCGCCAGGCACCGTCGAGTCGGGGACCGAGACCCCGACGAGTCACGAGCCGTCCAGCGCCGCCCGGCCGTCGGAGGGCACCTCGCACACCGTCGAGGAGCACCGCCCCGCGGACCCGACGGACCTGGCGCGGCCGGACGACGCGGGTCGCATCGCGACGCCGGCTCCCGACGAGGAGTCGGAGCCGGCCGCCGAGGCGGAACCGGTGTCGGTCCGATCGGAGATGTCACCGGCACTGGCCGAGCGCCAGGCGTTCGTGTCCTTGCTCCTCGCGCTCGTCATCGGGGGGCTCCTGGCGACGCTCGGCAACGTGTTGCAGTTGACCAGGTGGCAGACGATGATGGTTCTGGTCAGCGCCGGCATCGTCGTGTTGCTCATCGCGACGTTCGTCGTGTTCCGGGCGATGCTGGCGGCCGCCGAGCGCAACGACGAACCGTACCGCACGGCGTACACCCACCCACTGTTCATGTTCCTGTTCATCGTCACGACCACGGTCACCGCGCTGTTCGTCGGGTACGTCTCCCGGCTGGTGACCTGACACCGGCCCGTCGTCCGGTCCCATCGACGGTCAGGTCCCCCTGCCTGTCGCCCGGGTCCGGCCGGCGTCTCGCCGGGCCGAGGTTCGCGCCGCTCGCAACGTGGTGTCGTCGAGTTCGACCAGGTGACAGATCGGATTGCCGGGGTAGACGAGTGGGTTCTCCAGGACGCCGACCAGGACGCCGGTAAACGGCGCGTCGACGACGTCGCGTTCGTCCTTGAAGGGGTTCGTGATCGTACACACGCGCTCGCCCTCCTCGACCAGTTCGCCACAGTCGACGTGCGTCTCGACCATGCCGCCGGTGTCCGCCCTGAGCCAGGTCTTCTGGGCCCCGCTGACGACCGTGCGCCACCCCGGCCAGCGCACCGACTCCGTCGGGAGACAGCCGAACTCCGCGAGGACGCTCCGGACGCCCTCGAGTGCGCGGTCGATGTACTCGCGCTGGAACCGGTGGGCCTCGCCCATCTCGACGGTGA
>CAZIVN010000241.1:0-3811 GCA_964542685.1 uncultured Halobacteriales archaeon | reverse complement strand
GGCACCGGCGAGTGCTCGACGTTCGCCTCCCGAATTTCGTCGAGGTTCGACCCCGTCGAGAGGTCCATCACCGTGTCCGCGCCGTAGTGGACCGCGGTGTGGAGTTTGCGCAACTCCCCGTCGAGGTCGCTCGTGGTGTCGCTGTTGCCGATGTTTGCGTTGACCTTCGTGGCGAACTCGCGGCCGATGATCGTCGGGTCCAGCGAGTCGTGGGCGTGGTTCGCCGGAATCACTGCCTGGCCCTCGGCGACCTGCTGGCGAAGGAACTCGGGGTCCCTGTTTTCCCGCGTTGCGACCCGCTCCATCGCGGGCGTGACCTCGCCGTCTCGGGCGCGCTGGAGCTGCGTGCGCGTCATCGTACTACCTAGTGGTACAATCTGATTATAACCTTTGCGGGACGCGCCGGTAGTCCTGCAGGAGACGTCTGAAGGCTGCGGACCGTTCGCCGGTCCTTACCAGCGATAGCGGATCAAGTCGACGAACGCGACGGCGCCGGTTCCGAGACTGCCCGCGCCGAGCAGTAACACGAGCAGTGACAGGGCGAACACCAGGGCGTCCAGCGACCGGGCCACCTGGTAGACGACGACGAGCAACATCACGCTGATGGTACAGAACAGTCCGAGCCCCGTCGACAGCGTCGCGAGTTTGACGTGCCGCCGACTCCACAGTTCAGGGACCGTCAGGTCGTCGTCGACGGGCGTCACCTCGACGTCCGGCGGGATGGGCCAGTCCGAACGCTCGTCTCGCAACCAGTAGATCCGGCCGTTCGCGCCGGGGGCGCTGTCGAGGACCGCCAGTTCCTCGAGCGTCGCGAGTCTGTTGCGCACGCCCTGTTTGCTCATGTCGAGTTCGGCGGCGACCTGTCCGACGGAGCGGTACGGGGCGTCGGCCCGGAGGAACACGGCCACGATGTGGTGGTCCTGTACCTCGTACTGTTCGTCGAACTCGACTTTCGCGGCGACGTCGTCCGGCAGGTCCGGGAGGCCGCCGGTCGTCGGTCGATCGCTGGGCGTCGTTCGGTCGGGGGTCATCGTCGGTTACTCCCCGGTTTGGACCCGCCAATTGGTGGGCCAAAACCGGCGCCTTGGGGGTTGCCAACCCGGAATTTCGCTCGCTTAAATAAGAACGCACCGGTCCTACGCTCGCCCGATGCTCGACACGTCCAAGTCGCTTCGGTTCGCCGTCTGTATCGCGGTTGGCTGGACAGCCCTCGAATTTCTACTGCGCAAGGGGAGCCCGTACGCGACCCTCGAACTCCTGGACTGGCCGTGGCTCGGGTTCGCGTTCGGACTCCTCCTCACGCCCATCGTCGCGGTCACGCTGACCGTCGTCGCACGCCGGAGCGGGCAGGTCCCGGCGGAGTGGGACTGGCGCTTTTCGAGGGGCTTGCTCGCCGTCGGTGTGTGGGGCGGGTTCGTCCGCTTCGGACTCGCGGCCGGTCTGCCGGACGTCGAGACGGTCCTGTTCGGCGCCGAGTCGAACGCCGACGCCGTACTGTCGGCATTCGCGGAGATGACGCCCCTGGTTCTGGCGCTGGTGTTCGTCGGTAACGCCATCTGTATCCCAATCGCAGAGGAACAGGTGTGGCGCGGCGTGATCCAGACCGCCGTCGTCCGGGGTTACGGTCCAGTCGTCGGGGTCGTCCTGACGGCCGCACTGTTCTCCGCCAAACACGCCGTCGTCGACCTCTCACCGGGACGCCTCGTCACGAACTTCGTCGGGGGACTGGTGTACGGCGTCGTTCGGCACTACTGGGGCACCGGAGCGAGTACCGTGACCCACGTCACCGGGAACGCCCTCTCGACCGGCCTGCTGATTGTCGCAGTGACCTGAGCCGCCACGTCTCCTCGACAGGGGCCTTACCTGACTCTTAAGCCCGTCGACCACGACCGGGTGCCCATGGCCGATCCCTTGACCGAACTGTTCGCCGGGCTCTCCCCGATCGAGATAACCGTCGCGGTCCTCGTGATCTCGTTCGTCCTGGCCGTCGTCGTCGAGGTTGCCGTCCTCCGGACGCTCCAGGGCGTGGTGAAGAAGACCGACAGCGAGTTCGACGACATCCTCCTCCACGAGTTGCGGATCCCGCTGCTCGTCACCGTGTCGCTGTCCGGCATCTGGGTGATCAGCCAGTCGCCGGCGGCAGCCGAGGGTGCCGTCGACGTCGCCACGCTCGAACGGTTCTTCGGGAAACCGTCGCTGACGATCATCATCCTGGTGTGGGCGCGGGCGCTGAACCGTATCGTCAACCGGGTCGTCTCGGAGGGCATCGACTCGGGCAACTACGACTTCGCGCCGGTGTTCTCGAACGTCTGGACGCTCCTCGTCACGGCCGTCTCGGCGTTCGTCGTGTTGCGCCTCTGGGGAATCCGGGTGACCCCGTTGCTCGGCGCGGCCGGTATCGCCGGCATCGCGATCGGTTTCGCCGCGAAAGACGCCGTCGCGAACTTCTTCGGCGGGATGGCGCTGTACTTCGACGACACCTACACCATCGGCGACTTCGTCGAACTCGAGAGCGGCGACTCCGGGACGGTGGTCCGGATCGGTATCCGCTCGACGACGATACGGACCCGCGACGACACGCTGATTACGGTCCCGAACTCGATGCTCAACGCGACGAAGATCGCCAACCACTCCGCGCCGAAACGGCGAAAACGAAGTTCGATCCCAGTCGCGGTCGCGTACGGAACGGACGTCGAACAGCTTGAGGAGATCCTCGTGGACGTCGCCGAAGACGAGTCGCTCGTGGTCGACTCGCCGGGGCCACTCGTCCGGTTCACGTCGTTCGGTGCCTCGGCCATCGAGTACGAACTGCTCGTCTGGGTTCACAGTCCCAACAGCGAACCACGCGCCCGGCACCGTCTCAACCGGGCCATCTACAAGCGACTGCAAGACGAGGGAATCGACATCCCGTTCCCACAGCGGACGATCAACGTGGAGAACCCCGACGCGGTCGTCCCCCCGGAGACGGACTGACTCCGGGTGGGGCCCGCCCGACCGGGAAACCTTTGCCCGATGGGATCCCAACGTGACGCGTGGTCCAGTTCGACATCCTGCGCCTGGCGGGGCCGTTCGTCTACCCGGTCCTCCTGTTCGCGGCCGGACTCGTCTTCTACGGGCTCCTGTACCTGTTCCAGCGGGCGCGGTCCGACTGATACGGTTTAGTTTCACTGTTTACCGGTGATCGCCGGTACCGTACGGGCGATCACCGGTAATGAATGAAACTAAACCGTATGAGGGGCCGGTCGACGCCCAGGCGTCCGTCGGACCGCACACCGTTTTGTACCAGGCCCGTCTGTGCCGACGTATGCCCGAAGACGCTACCGACCCCGACGCGGTACCGGCGATGACCCGCTTTCCCGTCCCGGACGTCGCGGACCTGCCCGAGGACCTTCAGGAGCGAATCGACGAGGAGGAAGAACGTGCGGGCTTCGTCCCGAACGTGTTCCTGGCGTACGGCTACAAACCCTCGCACTTCCGCGCGTTCTTCCAGTACTACGACGCCCTGGTCGAGGACACCGACCTCGAACGCGAGGAGGTGGAGATGATCGTCGTCGCCGTCAGCGGCGCGAACGACTGCTACTACTGCAACGTCGCACACGGCGCCCTGGTGCGGATCTACGCCGAGGCGCCACTGCTCGCGGACCAGCTCGTCGCGAACCCCCGGACCGCCGACGTCTCGGAGACCCACCGGCGCATGCTCGAGTTCGCGCTCGACCTGACCGAACGCCCGGAACTGGTCGACGAGGACGACTTCGAGGCGCTGCGCGAGGTGGGGTACTCCGAGGAGGCGATCTGGGACATCGGCGCGGTG
>CAZIVN010000240.1:0-3813 GCA_964542685.1 uncultured Halobacteriales archaeon | reverse complement strand
GGCGATCACCGGTAAACAGTGAAACTAAACCGTATCACTCCTCGCCCGACTCGTAGTGTTCGCCGGCAGCCTCCGGCAACTGCGTCTTTCCGATGAGCGCCAGGACGACGATGACGGCGACGAATGGGACGGTGCGCACGAGTGCCTCTGGGACGCCGATGCCGGCGTTCTGGAGGCGAATCTCGACGGCGCGCAGTCCCGCGAACAGCATCGACGCGCCAAACGTCCCAACCGGGTTGTAGTTGCCGAACAGGTAGGCGGTGATGGCGATGAACCCCCTCCCGTTGACCATCGTCTGGCCGGTGCCGGTGAACTGACCGACCTCGCCCAGCGAGAGGGCGACGCCGCCCACGCCCGAGAACACGCCCGACAGCAGGACGCCGGCGTACCGGACGCGGTGGACCGACACGCCGACCGTGTCAAGTGCCTGCGGGTTCTCGCCGCTGGCCCGGAGCCACCGTCCGAACGCCGTCCGGTTGAGCACGTACCAGGTCAGCGGCACCGCCAGAAACATCCCGTAGACGAACGGGCTGGTCTTCTCGAAGAGGAAGCCGATCCCGGGGAGTAACTCCAGGACGGGAATCGTCACCGCGTCGACGGTACCCACGCTGTTCGTGTTCGGCCGTCCGAACACGACCTTCGCGGCGAACGGAGCGAGACCGAGCGCCAGCAGCCACACTGCCAGTCCGGCGATGATCTGATCGGCCCTGAACTCGATGCAGACGACGGCAAACAGCAGTGCGAGCAACGTCGACGCGAGCACGCCGGCGAGTGCACCCCACCAGATGTTGCCGAGGAACAGCGTCGACCCGTTCGGTCCCAGCAGGTGGGTCACGAGCACCCCGACGAACGACGAGATGATCAACAGCCCCTCGAGGCCGATGTTGATGACGCCGCTCTTCTCGGCGTAGATACCGCCCAGGGCCGCCATGGCGATGGGCACCGCGAGGCGCAGGCCCGACGACACTGTCCCCGGGTCGAGGACGATGTCGAGCAGTGTCCCACCGAAGGAGTCCGGGGCTACCAGCCCCCAGACGGCGACGACGAGCGCGGCGACGACGGCGAGGTACCCGGCGCCACGGCGGATACGTTCTCCGTCGACGGCGCCGGCGCGACCCCAGCCGGCACTCATCCTCGACCCTCCGTTCGGGTCGTTCCGTCGACCGGGTTGCCGCCGTCAGTCGCGGCGGCCGACCCCTCGTCGTCGCTCGTCTCCTCCGTGGCCGACGCCGCCCCGCCACCGCGCGGGACGCGCGGGTCGCCGTACCGCTGCCAGCCCATCCGGAAGAACTCCGGCATGGCGACGAAGAGGATGATCAGCCCACGCAACACGGCGACCAGTTCCTTCGGCACGGGCGTGTTGAACCCGACGGCCTGCGATCCGGCTTTCAACACGCCGAACAGGAAGGCGGCTGCGCCGACGCCCAGCGGGTTGTTCCCCGCCAGTATCGAGACGGTGATGCCGTCGAACCCGTAGGCGGGGACGCCGGTCTGGAAGTACGTCGTGACCATCAGCACCCAGACGGCACCGCCGATCCCACCGAGCGCACCCGACAGCGCCATGCTCGTGACGACGGTCCGGTTCGCCGGGACGCCGCCGTACTCGGCGGCATCCGGCTGGAGGCCGCTGGCCCTGAGGTCGTACCCGAACGTCGTCTGGGTCAGCAGGTAGTACAGCGCTCCGACCAGGACCAGTCCGAACAGCGCGGCCACGAGCGTGAAGTCCTTCCCCTGTCCCAGTCCGACGCCGGGGAGGATGGGAATTCGTGCGTTCCCCGGGATGGGCTCGGTCCGCGTGATCTGGGTCGTCGGGTCCTGGAACCGCTCCTGGACCGCGACCAGTGCGACGTTGGCCGCGACGAAGTTCAGCATGATCGTCGTGATCACCTCGTTCGCGTCGGCGTAGGCCTTCAGGGCCCCCGGTATGGCACCGAACAGGCCGCCCGCGAGGGCGCCTGCGAGAAGGCCGACCGGGATCAGAATCGCCGTCCCGACGAGACCGCTCGGGACGGCCCCGCCGACCACCACGACCGTCACCGCCGTGGTCAAGGCCCCGACGATCAGTTGCCCCTGCGTCCCGATGTTGAACAGTCCGGCCCGGAAGGCGACCGCAACGGACAGGCCGGTAAACAGCAGGAGGACGGTCTCGCGACCCAGCACGGCGAGCCGGAAGTCGTTGCGGAACGGGCTCAGGAACAGTTCCTCGTAGGTCGTCGTCGGGTTGTAGCAGGACGTCGCCGGTCCGACGGCGTACCCCACCGTCTCGCACTCGGCGAGACTGCCGGAGACGAACACGATGACCCAGCCCAGTCCGATCGACACCAGGAGTGCGGCCAGACTGACGGCCAGGCGTTCCGTCGCCGAGGCGGCGACCAGTCTGTCCGCGAGCGCTCGCCACCCGGTCCGGTCGTCCGGGGCCGCGTCGTCGGACCGCTCCTCGCTCTCTCCCGTGTCGGCGTCGTCCGCGCTCATTCGTCACCTCCGGGCACTTCCGGGGGGTCGACGTCCGACAGCAACGACGCGCTCCGGTCGTCCGGGTACTCACCCGCCATCAGGAGTCCGAGTTCCTCCTCGGTGGTCCGGGACGGGTCGACGACGTCGACGAACTCGCCCTCGTACATCACGGCGAGTCGGTCCGAGAGGCTGCGGACCTCGTCGAGTTTCGAGGAGACCAGCAGGATGGCCCTGTCCTCGGACCGCATCTCCAGCAAGCGCTCGTGGATGAACTCCATCGCGCCGACGTCGACCCCGCGGGTTGGGTGGGCCGCGAGCAACAGCGACGGGTCCCGCTCCAGTTCGCGCCCGACGATGAACTTCTGCTGGTTCCCCCCCGACAGCGACTCCGCGGTGGCGTCCGGATCCGGCGGGCGGACGTCGTACTCCTCGACGACGGCTTCGGCGTGGTCGCGGGAGCGCTCCCAGTCGATGCGGCCACGTCGTGCAAAGGGGGTAGCGTGCTGGCTGCCGAGCACGCCGTTCTCGACCAGGTCGAACGGGAGGACGAGGCCGCGGTCCTGGCGGTCCTGAGGGACGTACGCCATGCCGGCGTCGATGCGTCGTCGTCGCGGGTCGTCGGTGACGTCCTCGTCCTCGAACCGGACGCGGCCGCCGTCGACGCCCCGCAACCCCGTTATCGCCTCGACCAGTTCGGACTGGCCGTTGCCGTCGACACCGGCGATGCCGAACACCTCGCCGGCCCTGACGGAACACGAGACGCCGTCGACGGTGGCGACGCCGCGGTCGTCCTCGACGGTCACGTCCTCGACGTCCAGGACCGTCTCGCCCGCCTCGTGTGGTTCGACGGCCGTGTCGAGCAACACCTCGCGGCCGACCATCAGTTCCGCCAGTTCCTCGCGGCTGACGGCGTCGGCCTCGACGGTCGTGACCGTCTCGCCGTCTCGCAGGACGGTGATTTCGTCCGCGGCGTGCATCGCCTCGCCGAGTTTGTGCGTGATGAAGATCAGCGTCTTGCCGGCCTCTGTCAGTTCGTCGAACACCTCGTACAGCTCCTCGACCTCCTGTGGCGTCAGCACGGCCGTCGGTTCGTCCAGGATGAGAATCTCGGCCCCGCGGTACAGCGCCTTGAGAATCTCGACGCGTTGCTGGACGCCGACGCTGACGGACTCCACCGTTGCCTGGGGGTCGACCTCGAAGCCGTAGTGGTCGCTCAGTTCCCGCACTTCGCGGTCCGCGCGTTCCCGGTCGACGGCCAGGCCGCCCCACTTGGTCGGTTCGTTGCCGAGCGTGATGTTCTCGCTGACGGTCATCGGGTCGACCAGCATGAAGTGCTGGTGGATCATCCCGATGCCGGCG
>CAZIVN010000239.1:0-3821 GCA_964542685.1 uncultured Halobacteriales archaeon | reverse complement strand
GGCGATCACCGGTAAACAGTGAAACGAAACCGTATGAGGTGCGACGACGGGCTCCGGATCGGTCCGACCGGAAGGTAAGATTTATATAGAACCACAATCAATCATGTCGGTACGTATGTCCGCAGACACCGACGCTCTCCGGGACCTGTACGTCGACGTGACCGGCCAGGAGACGGTCACCGAGCGACAACGGGAGGGCCACTCCCACGACCCCATCGAGGGGAGGGCACGGACACTCCAGGAGGAGGTGTCAGAGGCAGTCACGGACGACGGCCTCGACGACGCCGTGGAGGGCATCGAGGCCGACCTCGACGCGTAGTTCGCGTCGGCGCTCTCCGCTGGGCGATGCACTCGCGCCCAAGCGCTTAGTTCGTCCGGCGCGTCGTCGTCGTCATGAGCGACCGGACGCGGCGGCCCCGCAGCGAGAGCGGGGAGCGCCGACGCCGCCGAACCGTCCTGGCCGGGACCGCAGTCGCCCTCGGCGCCCTGGCCGGCTGTACCGACGGCGGCAGCGCCGACGGCGACGACGACAGTGGTACTGGGACCGACGGACGTAGTGACGGTGACGACGGCAACGGTGACGGCGGCACGGACGACGGTGGGACCGAGACGGACGGCGACGCCACGCCGAGCGAGGACCTCGACCTCAGGGAGGCGAACGTGACTGGCGTCGACGTAGAATCGGAGGGCGACGGCGAGTACCGGTTCTCGGTGACGCTGTACCACGACGACGACGGGGAAGACGGCTACGCCGACCGCTGGGTCGTCGAACGCCGGGACGGGACGGAGATCGGTCGCCGTCCTCTGAGCCACGCCCACAGCACCGACCCGTTCACGCGATCGACGACGGTCGACGTACCCGACGACGTCACCTGTGTCGTCGTCCGGGGCCACGACCAGACCCACGGGTACGGGGGCCAGGCCGCACTCGTCGTCCCCGACTCCGGAGCGACGGAACCGGTCCGTCAGGGAGCGGACCGGGAGTCGTTCGAGAGTCGGTCGTGCCCGCAGTGATACACGTTCGTGGTCACAACGGTCGGCGACGTCGGCTTCGACAGCGTCCGGGAGCGTGCGAGTCTCCTCACCCCGGTGCCCGGCGGCGTCGGCCCCATGACCCGCGCGATGCTGTTGTACAACACCGTCCGGGCCGCCGCCAGGGACGCACCCGTCGACGTGGCACCCCCCTGAAAGGGCGACGGCTCCGGTACGGACGCTCGCTCCCGAGGCCACCGGCCGACGGCGTTTTCTTCGGGGGGTGCGATTCCGAAGCCGTGACGACGTCTCCACCGGACGCCCGACCGGCCTCGGAGTCCCGCTCTCGGCGGTCCGCCCTCGCGAGCGTCGCCGGCGTGGTAGGAGCGGCTGCCGTTCCGGTCGGGACGTCCCCCGTCGCACCCGCCCGCGCCCAGAAGACCCAGACGACCGACGAACTGACGCTCGGCGGCGAGGGGCGGTACCTGTTCCGCGACGTCGCCACGGACGGGGCGGTGGCCTACCTCGCGGGCACGGCGCCGTCGGACGACGGGACCGCCGCCTGGGTCGTCCGCATGTCCGACGGTCGGCCGACCTGGCTGGAGACCTTCCGCGGCGACGGCGACACGCGGGCGACCAGCGTCGCCGTCGACGAGGGTGGCGGTGCAGTCGTCGCCGGTGCCACCGTGGCCAGTGGGACGGACGGCGAACGCGGGTGGGTCCTCGCGGTCGACGAGGCCGCTACCCGTCGCTGGGGACAGACGTTCCCGGGCACGGGCGGCGTCGCGAGAGGCGTGACGACGACGCCGGACGGCGAGGCCCTGATCTGTGGCCGTGCGGAGAGCGGTCTGACGGGCGTCGAGGGGTGGCTCGCTCGCGTCCGGGCGGACGGGACGCCGCGGTGGACGAAAACGTACGGCGACGACCTGAAAGTCGCGTTCAACGACGTGGCCGTCGTCGACGGCACGCCGCGGGTCGCCGGTCTGGCCTCGCCCCGCGGCGACAGCGGCGCGGGATTCTACGCGGCCGTCGCGACGGGCGGCGGTCTCCGTGACCGGCGGCGGTACGACCTCGACGGCCTGGCGACGGGTGTGACGGCCCTCGTCCCGGCGCCGAACGGGACGGTTCTGGCGGGCACGCACGAGTCCGAACGGGACCACTTCGACGTCTGGGTGGCCCGGGTCGGCCCGGACGGGCGCCGCCAGTGGACGAAGCGTGTCGGGCGCTCGCGACGTGACCGTCTCGCGGACGCGGCGCGTACCCCCGACGGGGGCGTCCTCCTGGCCGCCAGGAGCGACGAGCGGGGCGGCAGTGCTCGTGACGCCTGGATCGTCAGCGTCGACGCCGACGGTGAGAAGACGTGGGGCCGGACGTTCGGCGCCCCCGGAGACGACCGTGCCGACGGCGTCGCAGTCGTCGACGAGGGGTATCTCGTCGCCGGCAAGCGCACGACAGACGAGGGGTCACAGGGGTGGGTGGCACGCCGACCGCTCGACGACGCGCCGCCGTCGCTCCTCTCGGAACCCGTCCCGACGGTGGGCCTCCTCGGCACTCTCGCGGGGGTGGCCGGCGGCGTGGCGGCGCTTCGCCGCCGGTCCTGACCCCCGTCGACGGCGTCATACGGTTTCGTTTCACTGTTATGAAACTAAACCGTATCAGTCCAGTCGGTCCCGGTCCCGCAGGCCGTCCAGGCGCTCTCTCGCCCGTGTGAGTGCGGTTTCGGCGACTGCTCCGCCGCCGCCGCAGGCGTCTCCCAGGTCGCGGGCCACCGCGACGAGGGTCTCGGCGACGGCCGGGTCGACGTCGCCCTCCAGCGTTCGGACCCGCCTGACGTGGGTCTCCAGGCGGTCCAGGTCACGGGCGACCAGGTCCCGGTCGCCGCCCTCCCAGTCGCTCAGTTCGCGCCGGTAGTCGCGAACGGCGTCGGCGTACGCCAGGCCCCGGGCGCCCCGGAGCGACTCGGGGACCTGGTCCGGGTCGGGACGCGTGCCGGCGTCGGCCGCCCGGAGCAGTTCGAACAGGTAGTACTCGGCGTCGTCGTCCGGCCGCATCGCTCGCCGGAGGCGGTCGCCGACGGCCGCGAGTTCGGCGGCCGCGAGGTACTCGTCGTCGAGCGTCCGGAGGTCGCCCGCGTCGATGAACCCCCGCTTGCGGACGTACTCGCTCGCCACCTCGGCGGCGTCCCCGGCGACGGTTCGGACCGGCTCCTCGTCGACGCTCGCCTGGACCGCGGCGAGGTCCAGTTCGACGGCGGCGTCGGTGTGTTGCGTTCGGTCGCCGACGCCGACGCTGTGGACGCTCCCGCAGTCCGGACACTCGACGCTGCCCGTCTCGTAGTAGGTCCACCGGGTCCCGCAGTCCTGACACTCGCGTTCGCCCCGGATGCGCATACCCGGACGTTGTGCCGGTAGCGTACAAAAGGCCGCGGTCCCGGTGTGCCGGCTGGCGACGTCTCGCGGGTGCGGGTCCGTCGCGTCGCTCGGCTTCCGCGTCCGGTAGACATACGGCGGGTCGGACCGACATCTCGCGTATGGGAGCGACGCTCGACCACACGATGATTCGCGTCGAAGACCTGGAGGCGTCCCTCGACTGGTACGGGGACCACCTGGACTACGTCGAACACGGCCGCTGGGATGCCGACACGTTCACCATCGTCTACGTCGGCCCGGAGGACGTCGCCGACGACGGCGCCCTCCTGGAACTCACGTACAACCACGACGGCCGGAGCTACGAGATGGGCGACGCGTGGGGCCACATCGCCGTCCGCGTCGCGGACGTGTACGACGCCTACGAGGAACTGATGGACGAGGGCGTCGAGGACTACCGCGACCCCGACTCCTGTGGCGGCA
>CAZIVN010000238.1:0-3862 GCA_964542685.1 uncultured Halobacteriales archaeon | reverse complement strand
TCTCGTCGATCTCGACGTCGAAGTCCTCGCCGACGTTGACGCCCTGGAGCCACTGCATGAGCGTCGAGTCCGAGATGGAGAACCAGAACTCGTCCTCCTCGGGGCGCAACAGGACGGGGTCGTTCAACACGCCGCCGTCCTCGTTACAGAGGATGACGTACTTGCCGTCCATCGGGTCCATCGTCGAGACGTCGCGGGTGACGACGTAGTTGGTCAGGGCCTCGGCGTCGGGGCCTTTCACGCGGATCTGACGCTCCACGGCGACGTCCCAGATAGTGACGCTCTCGGTCAGGGCCTCGTACTCCTTCATCGCACCGCCGTCTTCGGGTTCGACGAGCCCTCGGGGGTGGTAGATACGGTTGTAGACAGTACAGCGCCAGGCGCCGTTCTCGTTGAACGATTTGTGGAAGAACGGCGACTTGCGTACTCGCGTGGAGACGAGCATTCGGATGCCCGGATCGCCGCTCTGTCGGAGGTTCCGGGGGAGGACCCGATCCGACTGATCGACGCTCGGATAGTTGGGATGGTCGTTGTTCTCTGGCATACTTGTTGAAGAGGGAGGCAGACACAGAAAAAAGCGGATGTTGACAGGCACGCCAGTTTTTAACGGCGACGGGCCGCGCAGCGCTCGCAGGGCGCCGTCAGTCCTCGCGGTCGCGGTCAGCGATGGTCGCCGCGATCAGGTTGCGCATGCCGCGTCGCAGGCGGCCACTCATCGCCGTCGAGGACAGTTCCATCTTCTTGGCGACCTCCCCCAGAGAGACGTCCCGCGGTTCCGCGAAGTACCCCTGCTCGTAGGCCAGCGTCAACGCCGCCTCCTGTTCGTCCGTCAGCCCGTAGGTCATCTCCGTCTCCATCTCTTCGTTGGGGTGGATCTCGATGATCTCCAGTCGCATGTCCTCCGACCTGGCGTACTCCCAGACGGCGTTCAGCGCCCCCCTGTCGGGCAACAGCAACCGGACCAGCCACCCCGAGTCTTTCGTCTCCGTGTGCAGGAGGAACCCGTTGGCGTCGGTCACGACGGTGCTGATGAGTCGGGTCTGGTCGGTGTGCTCGATGTAGTAGATGCCCTTCGTGTCGGTCCACTCGACGAGCTCGTACGACTCGACCGTCGCGTCGTCGGCCAACGCCGCCTCCAGTCGCTCCCGGTCCTCGTACTCTACGAGGAAGGGGAACGTCGTCGTCCCCGGATCGGTCGTCCCCTGTGAGATGACGCGGACGTCGACGTCGTCGAGTCTGTCGAGCGTCGGTGCGAGTGCGAGCCTCTCGTGTTCGACGTACACTTTGGCTGTGATCGACATGTGAGTCCTTTGGTCTCCGTGACTCGCTCGGCGGCCCCGGATCCACCGCGGACCGGACCAACCGTCTGCATGGGATTGGATTTCCGAGTTGGGAGATAATAGTGTTACTGGAGCGGCGGACAGCCCCCGGCAGTGTTCGTCGGCCGCGAGACTGCGGCGCTCAGCCCGTGTCGTACTTGTACGTGGCCGAATCGGGGTCGATGCCGAACTCCTCGGCCGCCTCGTCCGGATCCGTCTCCGGTTCCGGCTGGCGCTCGTCCGCGTGTTTGAACCGCTCCCGGAGCCGTTCCGGCATCCGGAACTCCTCGGCCGCGAGGGTCATCGGGACCGCCTCCGGGGCCACGCCGTCCCGTTTCTCCCCGAGACGCGTCTCCAGGACCGACGGCAGGCCCGCGGTGTCGGTCCGTTCGAACCCGAACTGCGCGAGATAGTCCGGACGGTCGGTCAGTGCGTACACCACGTCGAACCCCTCGTCGCGAGCGGTCGAGCAGAGCCGTTCGATGACGTGTGCGCCGACCCCCTGTTCGCGCCAGGTGTCGAGGACGCCGATGCTGGTCAACTCGCAGACGTCGCCCGCGTCCCCCGTGCCGCGACCGGTCGGGGTGCGCTCGCGCTCCCCGGCCTTGTGGATCCGGATCCGTCCGAAGCCCGCGCGGTCGCCGGACTCCTCGTCGACGGCGATGACGTAGTCCCGGGATCGAAAGGCCGTGTCGTCGAGTTCCATGGCCTCGATGTGGTCCAGTAACCAGACCTCGTCGCGGTTTTTGGCGTCCCGGACGTACATGTTCGTCCGTACAGCCCCGGTACTCAAAAGGATTCCCCGGGTGGTCGGCCGCCCCACCGCTTCGACCCGCCGTCTCCCCCGGCCCGATGGGGGTCGGCGCTCCCCGGTAGTTCTTTAACGCGCCACCTACAGTGAGTTCCTGGAGGTCTACGCTGTGGAAATATCTGACAAACTCCTGTGTCTGTTCAGCGCGAACGTCAGTGCCGACGGTGACAGCTACGTCGTCGAGGTGCCACGACGCGAAGTCGAGAGCGGCGACATCGAACCGGGCGGCAACTACCGCGTCGCACTCATCGAACGCGAGACGACCGCGGACGACGACTCGGGCGAGACGACGACCGGCGCACCCCCGGAACCCCAGCCCCCCGTCGAAGTCGGCGAAACCCGGTACGTCGAGATCGAGGACCTCGGCAAGCAGGGCGACGGCATCGCCCGTGTCGAGCGCGGGTACGTCATCATCGTCCCCGGCGCCGAGGTCGGCGAACGCGTCAAGATCGAGGTCACGGAAGTGAAGTCCAACTTCGCGGTCGGCGAGATCATCGAGGAGAACTTCTAAACGAACTTTTTTGCGCTCGGGTGCGCCGACGGCGCACCGCTCGCGCAAAAAACTTCGATGAAAAAAGGCCGCTCGCTCACTCCGTTCGCTCGCGGGTGCTGACCGCTTCCGCCACCGCACCGCCACCGCCACCGCCCTACTGCAGCGTCCCGCTCGGAGTACGTTTCAGCGCCGAAGAGCCGAAAGTTTACATGAATACTCTTACATAGTCGACACGTGCTCTCAGTCGATCCGCCCTCCATCGACGCGATCGCGACCGTGCTCGCCGTGTTCCTGGCGAGCGGGTACGTCGTTCCGTCGATCGGTTCTCTGATCGCGACGACAGTCCACGCCGTCCTGGTCCCCGTCGTCGCAGTCGCACCGTTCCCCGTCGTCCTCCTCGGACTGGCGGCCGTCGCCGGCACCTACTCCGCCCTCCTCCATCGTCGCCTCGGCGACCGCGAGCGACTCGGCGAGCTCCAGGAGCGAATGTCCGACCTGCAGGACCGCCTCGCCGCGGCCCAGGAAGCAGACGACGACGAGGAACTCGACGCCGTCCGCGCCGAACAGGAGGAACTCACCCGGGAGTGGCTCTCTGCGATGGGGAGTCAACTGCGCCCGATGCTGTACGCCCTCCTGGTGTCCGCGCCGCTGTTCATCTGGCTGCGCTGGCTGTTCGCGGCACCGGTCGCGGCGGTCGCACCCACCGCGCTCGTCGTGCCGCTGTTCGGGTCCGTCGCCTGGACGGCGGGCATCGTCGGCCCGCTGAAGGTCTGGCTCCTCTGGTACCTCGGGGGGACGGTCTCCGCGAACGTCGTCGTCCGTCGCGTCGCCGTGCGAGTCGCCGGCGGGTAGCGTCTCCCGACGACCGGCCGCGTCAGTCCGCCGACGACGACGGGTCCGCGGTCCAGAACGTCGTGGCCGTCGGCGGCGCTTCGTCCTCGATGGCGCCGACCGACTCGTACGGGCGGTTCACGACGATGTTGCCGGCGGTCTGTCGACCGATGCCGGGAATCGCCGCCAGTTCGTCCATCGAGGCGCTGTTGACGTCGAGTGGGTAGGGGACGCCCGTCACCGACCGGTAGCCGTGGTCGGTCACCGCGACGTCGATGGTCCGGCCCAGGTCGCGCTCGTCGGGGATCCCGACCAGTAGCGGGTAGGTGCCGAGTTGCCGGCCGAACGTCTTGCCGTCCTGGTGGTACTCCAGGTGGACGTCCGGCAGGACCGTCCCCGGCGGTGCGA
>CAZIVN010000237.1:0-3881 GCA_964542685.1 uncultured Halobacteriales archaeon | reverse complement strand
CGGGGATTCTCGTCGGCATCGGCGAGGACCGCCGCGACCGCGCCCGGAGCCTGCTGGCGATCCGCGAGCTCCACGAGCGGTACGGCCACGTCCAGGAGGTCATCGTCCAGCCGGTCCGCGAGAACGACCGCTGGGCCGGCGGCAGCCCGGACCTCGCGACGATGCGCCACGCCACGGCGATGGCCCGCTACGCCCTGCCGGAGGCGGTCTCCGTCCAGGTCCCGCCGAACCTCGCACAGGCCCGGGACCTCGTCGACTGCGGGGTCGACGACCTGGGCGGCGTCTCGCCGGTCACCGACGACCACATCAACCCCGACTACGCCTGGCCCGAACTGCGCGAACTGGAGGCCGTCGCCGAGCACGCGGGCGTCCCCCTGCGCGAACGACTGCCAGTGTACGAACGGTTCCTCGACGAGGACGGCTGGGTCTCCGATCGGATTCGGGACGCTATCGACGCCCGGGACGACGCCGGCGAGCGCTACCGGGCGGTACTCGCCGGCGAGTCGCTGGCCTGACGACGGCGGCACGCCGAGAACGGTCAGAATCGGGCGTCGCGCCGACCGGCCCCCTACGCGTCCCGTTCGAACACCAGCGCGTAGTGGTACGGCGGCAGGTCGACGGTCCGGTCGAGGGAGAGTGCCGGCGTCGCGTCGAGGACGCGTCGTTCGGTCTCCGCGGGTGACAGTCGCAACTCGGTCGGTGGCCCGCGTGGGGCGCCGTCGATTCGGGTCGTCTCCCGGTCGGCGTCGGTCCAGTTGACGACGACGAACCGACCCCCGGGCCGCAGCGACGCGACTGCCTCCCGGACGAAGGCCGTCGGGTCGTCGACGCCGTGGAAGGTGTTCGCCACGAGCACGACGTCGACCGCCTCGGGCAACTGGCTGGACAGGGTTCGGGCGTCGCCCTCGACGGTCCCGAGGTTCTCGATGCCCTGCCGGTCGGCGAGCCGAGCACACTCCGCGAGCAGCGACGCGTCGACGTCGACGGCGTAGACGACTCCGGGATCGGTGAGACGCGCCGCGGGGAGCGCGAAGTACCCGTTCCCGCTCCCGACCTCCGCGAGCGTGTCGCCGGACGCGACGCCGAGGTCCCGCAGCGTCTCGCCCGGCGCCGGCCACAGCCGTCCCCACCAGTCCCAGTCGGGCTGGCGGGTGTTCTGGAACCTGTCCACGGACGCGGGGAGACGGGCCACGGGCAAAAACCCCACACCGCGAGCGACGGCGCGTCGTCACCGTCTTGTAGTCGCCACCGAAAGGCCCGAGCGTGGAGCCCGCACGCGCACGTCGCCGACTTGCCGGCGTGATCTTCCTCGTCCTCTTCGCCCAGGTGCTGCTGTACCCGGGCATCGACGCGCTGGTGTCGGCACTGGGCGCGGAGACGACGCTGAACGCGAGCATGTGGTTCCTCGCCGCGGAGTTCGCGGCGTTCGTCGTCTTCGCCGGCGTCTGGGGCGCCGTCAGCGACGCCGCCGGGACCCGGACGCCGCTCATCGTCGCCGGCGCGGTCGCGGGCGCCGTCGGCTACCTCGTGCTCGCGGGCCTCCCGGGGCCGCTCGCGTCGTCGTTTCTCGCCGTCCTCGGGACGCGAGTCCTCCAGGGCGCGGCAACGGTCGGCGCCTTCTCGCTGGCGATGACGACGCTTTTGGACCTCGAGGGGCCGGACGGGCGGAACATGGGCGCGGCCGGGCTGGCCATCGGCGGCGGGACGGCCGTCGGCGCCCCCGTCGGCGGCCAGCTGTACGAGGTGGGGACGCTCGTGCCGCTGTACGCCGCGGCGGCGTTCCTGCTCGCGGCGGCGGCCCTGGCGACGACGGTGCCCGACCCCGACGCCGTCGAGAGCCACGACACCGTCCGCCGGGCGCTCTCCGGGGTGGTCCGGACACCGGGACTCGCGGTCCCGTACGCCTTCGGCTTTCTGGATCGGCTGTCCGCGGGCTTTTTCGCACTGGTCGGGACGCTGTACTTCCGGGAGTCCTTTGGCCTCTCGCCCGGCGAGACGGGGCTGGTCCTGGCGCTGTTTTTCGCCCCCTTCGCGCTGTTGCAGTACCCCTTCGGCGCCCTGTCGGACCGGATCGGTCGGACGGGCCCCATCGCGGGCGGGTCGGCGGCGTTCGGGCTGGCAGTCGTCGGAACCGGCCTCGCGCCGACGGTGGCACTGGCCGGCGCCGGGATGGTCGCCGTCGGCGTCCTCGGGGCGCTGATGGCACCGGCGACGATGGCGCTGGTGGGCGACCTGGTCTCGGAAGACCGGCGTGGGGTCGCCATCGCGGGGTTCAACGTCGCCGGGAGCGTCGGCTTCCTCGCCGGCATCCTCGTCGGCGGCGTGCTCGCGGACGCGTACGGCTACCCCGCCGCCTTCCTCGCCGTCGGCGGGTTCGAGGTCGCACTCGCGGCCGTCGCGGTCCCGGCACTGGTCCGACTGGACCCGGGCGCCGCGGCGGCGACGGCCGCCGAGGCGGAGGCGGAGACCGACTGAGGGAGCCCGGGGCGAACCGATCAGGCGCCCTCGACGACGAACTGCGAGAACACCCGCGATTCGATCTTCCGGAGGTGTTCCCCGACGGTGCCGGGCGAGCAGTCCAGCGTCTCGGCGAGGCCGCTCTGGGTCGTCTCTCGGGGGTTCTCGTAGTAGCCCTCGCGGACGGCCGCCGCCAGGATCTCCTGCTGGCGATCGGTGAGACAGTCGAACAGTTCGCGGACCCCGGTGTGGTACTCGCCGGTCTCGACGGCCTCGACCCCGACCTCGTCCGGGAGGCTCCGGAACGCCTCGGTGAAGGCGGCGTCCTCGCCGATCAGCGTCACCACGTACGACCCGTCGTCGGCGATGTCGATCGGCATGTCGAACATCACCTCGGACTCCCGGCGCCGGAGTAGCATGCGACGGGCGAGGTCCGTCGGCTCGAAGTGGAGGTAGCCGAAGACGGTTCCGTCGGCGCCGGAGACCGCGTAGTCGATGACGTGATCCCCACGCTCCAGGATTTCGCAGTACCGCTCCCGGTCCCCGTGGACCTGCGACAGCATCGCGCCCGTGCCGTCGTCCAGGAGGTCGAGTCGGTGGATCGGACCGCGGCGAACCTCGTCGTCCTCGTCCAGCGCCTCGCCGATGGGGTGGAATCGCGATCGATTCTCGGGAATCAGGCGAGCCGTGACGTACCGCATACCGCAGCGTTCAGGCCACGAACATGAAATGCGCTACGATCGGTCACTTAAACCACCCTCGAATGCGATGCAGTAGACCTACCGACGACTGTGGCAAGCTTTCCAGTGCCGGGAGGTGCCTCTGCCATGTCTCGCGGCCTCGCTCTGCCCGGGCGAGGATGCGGACCGGACGCCTCCGTTTGCCCGGCGGGGACGGTCGCCGTTTGCCCGGCGGCGACCACCCGCGTCCGTCCGTTCCCACGGACCGCACTCCCGGCGAATATCCCGGTCGACAGCCAGGGGCCTGCCCCGCAATCGGCGACCCCTCCGCTCACTCTCACCCGCCCCCACCGGACCGGGCGCCACGGCGATCAGTCGTCACCCGGCGCCGACTCGCCGTCCGCCCAGTCGCCGGTGTCCGGGTCGCGACCGGGTTCGACCAGCGGCGTTCCGTCCGCGCTGGGACCCAGTCGCGGCCCGTACGGTCCGTCGCCGGTGATCGGTCGCCGGCGTTCGTAGTCCGTCGAACGCTCGACGGGCCTCCGTCCGACGGCGCGGATCATCTCCACGTAGTCCGCGACGCTGCGGAACTCGCCGTACGTGCCGCCGGCGCGTTTCGTGATCTCCTCCGAGAGGATCGTCCCCATGAAGTCGTCGGCGCCACACGACAGCATCTTCAACCCCGCGGCGTCGCCGAACTTCACCCACGACGACTGGATGTGGTCGACGTTGTCCAGGAACAGC
>CAZIVN010000236.1:0-3881 GCA_964542685.1 uncultured Halobacteriales archaeon | reverse complement strand
GGCGATCACCGGTAAACAGTGAAACTAAACCGTATCAGCGTTCGATCCAGATGGTCTCGATCCCGCAGTTCGGACAGTCTCGCAACGTCTTCAGCGGTCCGTCGTCGGCCTGTGTCGCGTCCTCGGGTACCGTCGCGACTGCCGTGTCGCCACAGACGATGCACTCGAACTCCACCGTCACGTGTCGTGCCTGTGGTCCGCGGAGGGAATATACGTACCTGATTCCGACCGCTCGGCCCCGGGGGATCCCGCTCGCGGACGCGGTCAGTCGTCGGCTGGCACACCCCGGTCGGGCCCGTCGACGTCCTCGTGGACGCCCTCGTCCTCCCACGAGCCCAGTTCGAACCAGGTGTAGGCGATGATCGCACCGGCGACGTTCGAGACGGCGAAGGTGGCCCACACGCCCGGCGGGCCGTACGACCCGGCGGCGACGTAGGCCAGGGGCAGACGGATCGCCGCGAGCATCAGGATGGAGACCGCCGCGGCGACCATCGTCTGGCCGACGCCGCGGAAGCCGCCGGTGAAGGTGCGCATGACCCCGATGAAGCCGAACGTCAGCGTCACGTAGCGGATGAAGCGTGCCGACTCTGCGATCACCGCGGCGTCGCCGGTGAACACCCCGGCGATGGGTTCGGCGAGCAGGAAGATCACCGCGCCGAGCCCGGTCAGCCCGACGAACATCGCCCTGGCGGCGAAGACGTTCGTCCGGCGGGCGCGGTCGACCTTCTCGGCCCCGACGTTCTGGCCGGTCATCGTCTCGACGCCCTGTGCGACGGCGATGGCGGGCAGGAAGATGACCGAGAACACGCGCGTCCCGATGCCGTAGGCGGCGACGACCGTCGTCGAGAACGCGCCGATGATCAACAGCATGGCGTTGACCGACAGCGCGCGGCCGGTCCCCTCGATGGAGGCCGGGACGCCGATCTCGACGAGTTTCCGGCCGAACGCCGGGTCGGGCACCATCTCGCGGGGCGTGATCGCGACGCCGCGGTTGCCCCGGAGCATGATCGCCAGGCCGGCGGCCGTCGCGAGCCCCCGAGAGCCGATGGTCGCGACCGCCGCGCCGGTCATCCCCAGGCGCGGCGCCGGGCCCCACCCGAAGATCAGGACGGGGTCGACGACGACGTTCAGGGCGACGGTGCCGAACATCACGAGCATCGGCGTCACGGTGTCGCCGGCGCCGCGCATCAGCGAGACGAACACGAAGAAGCCGAACATCAGCGGCAGGCCCAGCGAGATGACCTGCATGTAGCCGGTCGCGAGTTCGAGCGTGCGCGGTTCGGCGCCGAACAGCGCCAGGACGTCGCCGACGACCAAGTAGCCGGCGACGCCCAGTACCGCCGAGAACGCGAGCGTGTACCCGATGGTCTGGGAGGCGGCGTACTGGGCGCCACGGCGGTCGCCGGCGCCGGTGTTCTGGGCGACCAGGACGCTCCCGGCCACCGACAGCCCCATCCCCAGTGCGATCAGGAGGAAGACGAGTGGGAAGGAGAAACTGATCGCCGCCAGCGCGTTCGTGCTGTACTGGCCCAGCCAGAAGGTGTCGGCGAGGTTGTACGCCGTCTGGAGGACGTTCGTGATGACGATGGGAAGCGAGAGGAAAAAGAGCGGCCACGCGATGCCGCCGCTGGTCAACTCCAGTTCGTCCTCGGAGCGAAACAGGCCGCCGATCCGCGCACGAACGGCCGCCAGTCGGCCGTTTGGCTCCTCGGTGTCGTCGCTCACAGACTCGTCAGTCGGGTCGTCAGTACCGCCGGTCGTCGGCCGCGGATCGGGGTCGTCACCGCTCATCGGGGACCTCCCAGCGACGGCTCGTCACACTCGGAACGCATCTGTTGACAACCTAGTCAGCCACCGCGTAAAGTGTTTCGAAGCGAAACGGGTCTTGCCGGCACCGGTGTGGTACCACTGGGCAGGGAAGGACAGTTCGAGCGGCGTGCCCGACACTAGACAGTGGATTTATGTGCAGGATGTGAAACATCGTACCCGTGAGCGAACGAGGTCACACGCGGCGGCGGTACCTCCTGGGTGCGCTCCCGGTGGTCGCGTCGGCGGGCTGTCTGCGACTGTCCGAGGACGACGGCGGGGCGACCACCGCACCCGGCAACGGAACGGGCACGGGAACGACCAGTGGCGGTGGCACGACGACGGGGCCGGAGACGACGTCGCCACCGGAGACGACGACCGACCCACCGACCGACGGTCGGTTCGACGGCTGGTTCGCCGACGTCGACGACTACGACGGCGTCGGGGACCTGACTGGCCAGTCGACGGTCGACGTACAGGTGGGTGCCGGAGCGGACAACCTGGCGTTCTCGCCCCCGGCGATCCGGATCAGCCAGGGGGCGACGGTCGTCTGGGAGTGGACCGGCGAGGGCGGGAGTCACAACGTCCGCGTCGAGGACCAACCGGGCGATGCGGCCTGGAACGGGTACCGACCGCTCCAGGCCGAACCGGGGTTCACCTACGAACACGCCTTCGAGACGCCCGGGACCTACCTCTACTACTGCGGGCCCCACCTCCAGATGGGAATGAAAGGCGCGGTGGTCGTCGACGACGGGGATAGCGTCGGGGGCGGCGGAGGGGACGACGAGGAACTCGCGTTCGAACTGATCGAGGAGGACACGCGGAGCGACCCCGAGGTCGCCATGGAAACGGCACAGGAACTGGTCGATCAGGAAGTGCCGTTCGTCTGTGGCCCGGCCCTCTCGTCGTCGGCACTCCGGACGTACGCCGAGGTGTTCCCCTCGGCGGACGTCGTCGGGTGTTCGCCCTCGGCGACGATACCGGAACTGACCGGCCTGGACGACGACGGCTTCGGCTTCCGGACGGTACCCAGCGACGTCTGGGGCGGTCGCGCCATCGCGCGGGGTCTCCTGGAGAACGGCGTCGAGACGGCCGGCGTCCTCTACGTCGACTACGCGTACGGACAGACCGTCTCCGACTCGTTTACCGCCTGGTTCGAGGAACTCGGCGGGTCGGTCACGACGTCGGTCGCGGTCCCACAGGGTGGCGACGACTACGCGGAGCCACTCGAAGAGGTCATCTCGACGGAACCGGGAGCGCTGGTCGTCGTCGCGTTCACCCCCACCGGTCGACCGCTGTTGCGACAGTACTACGAGGCGTTCCCCGAGAGCGTCGACCTCGTCGCGCTGTCCGACGGCCTCGCGAACGCCGACGTCGCGGGGGCCCTCGCCGAGTACAACGTGGAGGACAGGCCCCACCTCGGTGTCACGGCGGGTCGGGGACCGGGCCGCGACCAGTTCGTCGAACTGTACCAGGAGGCGTACGGCGAACAGCCACGCCAGTTCGCCGCACAGGCGTACGACGCCGCCGTGGTCGGCCTGGCCGCCAACGCCGCTGCCGGCGAGAACGACGGGGCGGCGATCCGGGACCGGATCCGGACCGTCGCCAACCCGGACGGCGAGGCGTTCGGACCGCTCGACGTCGCCGAGGTCGTCCCCCGCCTCGCGGCCGGCGACGCCGGCCCCCTGAACTACCAGGGTGCCGGCTCCGTCGTCGACTTCGACGAGAACGGGGACGTCGTCGTGCAGTTCTACCAGGGCTGGCGGTTCGAGAACGGGGGCGTCACCGAGACGGAAGTGTACGAGATTCCCCAGGAGTTCCGGCCAGAGCCCGGCGGGCCCGCGGCGGAGGTGGTCGGCGGAGGCGGACGGACGCTCCGGATCGGCGGCCTCTTCCCGCTGAGTGGCGCCCTGGAACCGTTCGGGGTCGCCATGCGCCAGGCGGCACGGCTCCCGATCCTCCAGTTGCAGTGAGAGGTGTAGTCACTGCCGTCCGAACGGGCCGCCGGCGCCTCGGAGAACACCAGCGACTGCGCGTCGAAACCGGAGCGTGATCGGAGAGACCGTCCCGCGCCG
>CAZIVN010000235.1:0-3903 GCA_964542685.1 uncultured Halobacteriales archaeon | reverse complement strand
GGTGGTTCGCGAGATTCGACCCGATGAACCCTGCGCCGCCGGTGACGAGAACGCGTGTGTCCTGCATGGGTGGGGGTGCCCGGGACGAGAACAAAAGGGTTGTCAAGTACACTTTCTAGGGGTCGGACCGGAGTCGTCGCTCGACGCGCTGACTCAGTCGTTATGTGCAAGACGTGTGTAAACTACCGAAGGACTATTGTCGAGGTGTGCAAAACGAACACACGAGATGAGTGCCAGCGACGACCCGCGACGGGTCCACTTCCAGTCCCCCGAGTACCTCGTCGAACGACTCGATGCCATCGCCGACCTGTACGACACGGATCGGACCGAACTCCTGGTGGACGCTATCCGCGAGTTCATCGAAGAAACCGCCGAGAGCGAGGCGTTCCGGAAACAGGTCGCACGGAAGTACTACGACGACCGAATCGAGTTCGAGACGGTCAAACGACTGGTCGGCGCCGAGACGGCACAACGTCTCCGCCTCCTCAAAGCCGACATCGAGGGTGAACCGCTCGACGTCCCAGCACCGTCGGGTGGTGAGATTTACGACGGCGGGACGATGGTCGTCTCGGAGGACTCGAACGACGATTCCGGCGCGACGACCGACGACGACCGATGAGTGGTCCGGACGGACTGCGTACCGTCGTCGCCGACACGAGTGCGCTCGTGAGTCTTGGCGTGCCGAAGGCCGTGTCCGAGTACGACGTGACGAGTGATCCGGACCCACTGCAGTACCTGCTCACGTCGTGCGACGTTTCGGTCCCGCCGGAAGTCACGTCCGAACTCCACGACGTCGCACAGTACGAAGACGTCCACGGCGCGGCGGCGACCGACGTCCTCGCTGCCAGCGCTCACTACGCCGTCGAGGACCCGTATCGGCGAGCGGAGACGCCGGACGACCGACCGACGTTCGGTCTCGACGACGGCGAGACGGACGCCATCGTCCTCGCGAACGGCCTCGACGCCGACTGGTTCCTCACCGACGAGTTCGGTGGGACGAACTTCGCACTGATCCACGCCGTGCTCGAGGCATCACGGATCGTCCCGACGCCACGACTCGTCGTCGACTACGCCCGCAACGGCCACCTGCGCTCTGACGAGGCACGGACCTTACTCTCGACCATCGGCGACCGTCGCAGTTGGGACGACAGTCCCTACGTCTCCCAGATCCGTGACTTGCTGGACTGAAACTAAACCGTATGAGACCGTCCCCGGAGGACGCCGTCCGTCAACCGACTGGCAACGATCCCGTTTCGACACCGCCGTCCTCGCTTTCCGGAAACCTGGAAACGACACCCCTGCGCCCTTTGTCGTCGCCGTCCTCGACGGTGTATGGACAGCCTCGATCCGGTCGCGTTCGACATCGAGACGACGGGGTTCGACGCGGACGCCGTCGTCACCGTCGCGGGGTTCGCCCACGACCTCGGCTACTTCCTGGTCCTGAACACCGACGGACGGTCGGCCGACGAGGCGTCGCTGACGGCCACGCTGGACGAGTTCGTCTCGCGGCCGGTCCACCTGGACACCCGTCCAGACGAACGCGGCCTCCTGCGCGGGGTCTACGAGTTCGCCGAGGACCGCCTCGACGGCGACCGCCACTACCTCACCGCCTTCAACGGCGAGACGTGGAACGGTGGCTTCGACCTGCCCTTTCTGCGCAGTGCGTGTCTCCGCACCGACGTTCGCTGGCCGTTCGGCGACCTGGCCTATGCGGACATGCGCGAGGCGATCGACCGCTTCGACACTGACGGCCAGTCCGACCTCGTCGGAGTGTACGAGGCGCTGATCGGCGAGGACCACTTCGACCCGTTCGACGACAGCGCGGCGGCGGTCGACGCCTTCGAGCGCGGGGACTGGCGGCCACTGTTGCAGCACAATCTCGCCGATATCGACCGGACGCTGGCACTGGCGCGACTGGCGGGCCGCTTCGTCGCCAAGAAGGACTTCAACATGAAGAACCTGGAACCGCCGCGGCGGTGAGGTGAACTCGGAGCGAGGCGGCCTGCTCCACAGCGCACCTCAGCCCTCCACATCCCGTTCGAGGAGTCGCTCGGTCCGGCGTTCGAACTCGGCGTCGGACAGGTTGCCACGTGCGTACTGCATCCGGAGGTCGTCGAGCCGGTCCTCGACGTCCTGGCCCTGGTTGCTATCGTCGTGGCTGTCGGTCCGTCGTCCACTGTTGCCGTCCCCGTCCGACACGAGGTGAGTCACGGCGCCGAGCGCCGTCGGGAGGACGAATCCGAACCCGACGGGGTAGGCGACCCAGAAGAACTCGACCCCGAGCGCCAACAGGGCGAAGGAGACGCCCAGCGTGAGCGCCGTGATCAGCCCCGAGACGAGCAGGCCGACCGACACGGCGTGGGCCGGTGGTTTGGACCCGGTCCACGCTTGCGTGGGGCTGTGTGCTCGTGTCATCGGTCTCTGCCCCTTCTTGGAACGGCGATGTCTGTCTCGCCACGCACGCTACCGACGTCGACGGACTGCTCTGCGAAGCCGTCACGGCCGGCGCCGCGGGTCGACTGTGTGGATCGGTGTCGGTCAGGTTCTGTCATGTGTGAGAGAACGGTTCGTGTCTCCGTCAGCTTTCCACCAACACGTTGGGATATTTCTGTCGAAGGGCAGTGTGGCCCGCAGGCCGGGGGCGGTGGAGGGCAGACGGGTGATCGTTCGATTCGAAGACGCTCCTATCGGCCGCGACTGTCGGGTGACTCCGCCGTCGCCGTGCCGACGCGACTGAGCAGTCCGGCGCCGCCGTCGAGCCGATACGCGCCGTACGCGATGCCGACCGCGACGACGCCGAGCAGTCGCCACAGCAGGACGCTCAGCGCGCCCAGCGCGCGGGTACCGACGAGGAGGTCCGAGAGGAACAGCACGAACGGCAGAGCGAGCACCGCGGCAGCGACGAGGTAGCCCGCGAGTGCCCGGCGCGCGTCGGGGTCGCGCGCTCGCTGGACGACGCCGGCCCCGCCGTCGAGTCGGTAGACGACGTAGCCGACGACGCCGGTGACGACCAGCAACAGTCGGACCACGACGACGGTCATCGGCTGCCCGAGCAGGCCGGTCCGCCCCGCGACGACGTCCGGCAGGAAGAACAGGACCGGCGAGACGGCGAGCAACGCGACGACGGCCCAGCCGACCAGAACGGCTTTCTCGCGGTCGCCCCGTCTGTCGGCGAGGAAGTAGCCCGTGAGCAGTGCCACGCCGGCGAACACCAGTACTGGACTCGCGAGGTCGGCAGCGATCCAGGCGGCGAGGGCCGCGACGACGGCCGCCCCGAGGGCGACGCTCGACAGGTGCTGGAGGTCGAGGTCGACGGCCTCGTCGGGCGACTCCGTCTCAGGCATCGTCGATCCCTCCGACGGCGGTCTTCGGCGGTTCGTTCTCCGGGTCGTCCATCTCGTAGGCGTCGAGGTCCGCACGGATTCGGGCCGGGTCCGGGTCCGGGACGTTCCCGTGGACGCCCTGTGGGTACTCCCCGACCTCGTCGGCCTGCATGAAGTCCTTGAGGACGTTCGTGAACACCCAGACGTCGCCGGAACTGTCGTCGCGTCGCTGGAGGAGGAGCGGGCGGGTGCTTCCCACGTCGTTGTTCGCGAACGCGTTCCCGTCAGCGGGTGCCCCCAGCGCCAGGTCGACCCGGTTCGAGTCGCGGACCTCGTTTCGCATCACGGCGTTGTTCTTGGGTCGGTAGAGGTTGGTCTCGCCCGTGATCATCGGGATGACGCCGATGCCGTACTTGTCGTGGTTCTCGATGGTGTTGTCACAGACGTCGTTCTCGACGCCGCCGGCGATCACGACGCCCATTCCCGACACCGCGTAGGCGTTCGGGTACATCGGCACCGAGAGGTTGTTGTTGTCGTAGATCTCGTTGTTCTCGATCCGGATCCCGCCGTTCTCGTGGCC
>CAZIVN010000234.1:0-3917 GCA_964542685.1 uncultured Halobacteriales archaeon | reverse complement strand
ACCTGCCGAGAATCTCGGACTCGTCGAACAGCGTGGGGTGGTCGGTCACCTCGTCCGGGGACAGCAGTTGCGGGTCCGGCAGGCCGTACGACCGGGCCCACTCGACCCGTCGCTGGAGGAAGTCCATCCGCGCCTCACTGCGAGCGACCTCGATACCGCCGACCTCGTCGTACACGCCGGCCTCGGAGAGCAGGCGACTCGTGTAGTGGGCGGTCTTCGTCTGTACCTTCGACGGGGACGTCTGGAAGATGATACCCGGCGCGTGGACCGACGACCCGCCGGTGACCGGGAGCGGCCCCTGGTCGACTACGACGACGTCCTCGGCCCCCAGTTCCGTCAGGTGGTAGGCGACGCTACACCCGACAGCACCGGCGCCGACGATCACTGTCTCGGCCCGCGATGGGGGGTCCGTTGTGCTCATGTGGCTCGTCACGGACTGAACCGCAAATCGGCAAAAAGGCACCGGTGGCGGGGGTCGGTTCCGGTTGGAACCGGGTGGCAGCGCGGCGAGTCGCGGCGGCGTCGGTCCGCGCGTGGCCGCCAAACTCGGCATGAAAACGCCCCGAGACGACGTGGCGGCGTGGTCACCGCCCGGCACGTGACCCGCGCCCGACTACTCGGCGTCGCGGTCGGGCGGTGCCGTCACGTCGAAGTCCTCGGGGTCGGCGGTCCCGACCGCCGGGAGCCGTCGGAGTCGCGGGCGGACGAGGACGGCCAGTGCCGTGAACCCGAAGCCGAACGCCGCCAGACCCATCGTCGTTGTCGTGCCGAGCAGTTGGGCGACGACGCCGCCGACGAGCGACCCGAGCGGGAGCGTCGCGCCCGACGCCGTCCCCTTGATCGAGGAGACGCGCCCGAGGAGGTCCGTCGGGAACACCGTCTGGTTCAGCGTCGACGTGAGCACGCCGCTGGCCCCCGCCGGCACCCACGCGAGGCCGAACAGGACCACCGTCAGCGCGGGCGATGGCGCGTACGCCGCCGCGAGCCAGCAACAGGCGCCCAGTGCGTGGCCGACCAGCAACAGGCGACCGTACGGCACCCACTCCAGGTACGGCGCGACGAGCGACCCGACGAGGCGGCCGACACCGAGCGCTCCCAGCAGCAGGCCGTAGACCGCCGGTCCACCGAGGCCGTCGCCGAACGCCGGGAGAATGGCGAGTGTCACACCGGTCGCCAGGTTCGCCACCGCGGTGAGGACGACCAGTTCGACGAACACCGTCCCGCGAAGGACGTCGACGCCGTCCCGGAGGTCCTCGACGTAGGAGCCGAGAATCGACCCGGCACTCGGCGCGGACTCGCGCTCCTGACGGTCCTCGACGTCGGCGCCCCGGAAACCGATGCCGGCGAACAACAGGGCGGCGACGGCGAAGGTCAGCGAGTCGAACAGGAACAGCGTCGTCGCGCCGAACAGGGCGATGACGGCACCGCCCAGCGCGTCGAACACCATGTCCAGGCCGAGCGTGACAACCGACAGCGCGGAGTTGGCCGACGAGAGCCGGCGCTCGGGGACGACGCGGGGCAGCACCGTCGCCTGCATCGGCGCCATCACGAGCGACGCCAGCATCAGGAGCGGAATCACGGCGAAGACGACGCCGACACTCAGGTGGCCCGTCGCCGCGGCCAGCGGGAGGACCAGGACGACGACGCCCTGCAGGACCTGCGAGCCGACCAGGACCGGCCTGAGCGGCAGGCGGTCGACCAGCGGCCCGGCGAGAATCTGCAGGAGCCACGGGAGCAACAGCACCGAGTTGGCCACCCCCGTCAGCACCGTCGAGCCGCTGAGTTCGAAGACGATCCACAGGACTGCGACGGTGTAGAGGCTGTCCCCGGCGTTGGTGACGAACTGCCCGCCGAAGAAGCGCCGGAAGTCGCGATTGTGCCAGATGGACTCCCGTTCCGCGGTGCCGTCGGCCTCGGCAGTGGCGTCCGCGTCGGCGGTGCTCATCGGCCGTCACCTCCCGTGGTCGGCGGTGTCGATTCGTCCGATCCGTGCGATCGGGAGCGATGCGTCTGCTGTCTGTGAGGCGAGCCGTTGTCGTCGAAATGCCGGCGTTCGGCCGGCGATTGTCCGGATAGCTGCATGTACGTGTGTGGTCGATCAGAGACTGCGGCTACGCTGGGAGGCGTAGCGAACCGAGACGAACCCGGGTGCTGCGGCTATCCGGCCCGCCGCGACGCCGGCGGCGAGCGTGGGTCGAACACCGGACGACAGTCGATCCGGCGAGTCATAGATCGCTTCGCTCCGAGGCTCGACGCTCCGAACAAAAAGGGTATCGGTTCACTTACATTCTGGAGAGACGGACGCGAATAGAACCGGACGCCCGGATCGAAGGCGAGTCGGGGACAAACGCTAACAGCCTCGCGCCCTCTCGTGTGGGCATGCGCGACCGCGTGGAGTCGTTCTTCTACGAGTACATGTACGGCGAGTGGGAGTCGGTGACGCGGCCGCTGTGGCTCTACGGCCACGTCTCCATCCTCCTGGCGACGGCACTGGTCGGCTACACCGCCGCCGAAGGCGAGTACCTGGCGAGTCTGGCGCTGTTGCCGTTCCCGCTGGTGTACCTGTACAAGCGCTACGAGAAGGCCAGGACGTACAACGTGCAGTCGGACACGCCGGTGTGACGGTGGGTTCTGGACGGGGCCGGAGTCGTTCGAACGACCAGCGGGGACCAACCAGGTGACCCATCGAACGAATGAAGTGTCGGGGAGTGGATACCGAAGCATGGTATCTGTCCGCACGGGACGCGGCGTCGTCGGACGGACCGCGCCGACGGCCCCCCCGGAATCGGGGCGACACGACCACGACCGCACACCGGGTGCCCTGGTGGCGACCTCGGGCCGCCCGCGGGACGACGACCGGAGGGACGACCCGTGGACCTGAAGGAGTTCCTGTACTTCGTCGCGACGTTCGCCTGGATCGGCGTCGTGGTGGGCGGCATGCTCGCAGTTGACCTGGGCTACACCGAGCCCTGGCTGTCGGTCGCGGAGGTTCCCGGCGGGAAGACGGGCGCGTTCGCCGCGGGGGCCGCCGTTCTCGTTGTCGGACTGTACGTGATCAGTTCGGCCAACGAGAGTCGCAAGCGGGACGAGTGGAAGGCGGCGGGCCAGGAAGCCGGGTTCGCACCGACCGACGGCGAGAGCGGGGACGAGACCGAACTGACCAGCACCGTCGACGGTCGGCGAACGACGCTCCGCTACGACCGCCGCCACATGGGGGGCGGCGAGGGGGGCGGGAGCTACGTGACGTTCACGTTCGGCGATGCGTCACTCGACGGCCCCGCCGAGGACGGCGTCCTCGTCGGCAGTGCCGACGGGAAACTCTCCTCCATCGTCGCCGATTCCACCGGGAGACTCTCCCCCAGCGTCGGGACCATTCGCTACGACGAGATGATCGAGGCGGCCGCCGCGATGCGAGGATTCGCCACTGCCGAGACGGACGACCTCGTGTTCGTCGGGACGTCGCCGACGGTCGTGGAGGCCGTCGCCAGTGGGACGTCGGGGGCGGCACTGCGCGCGGTCGAAGACCTGGAGATCGGAGCCGTCGGCGACGCGGCCGGCGTCGTCGAGCAGTGGGCCCAGCGGCGCAACCAGGGGCTGGAGGATTCGATCGCCGGGTACCCCGTCGACAACCTCGTCGAGTTCGTCCCGGGTGACGCCGAGACGGTCACCGTCGAGACGCGGGCGTCGATGCGCGACCCGGACGAGATCAGGCAGTTCGCCGAGGGGGTCGTCGCCTGTGCCGACGCCTTCGAGACCGCGGCCGAGACCGGCCGTTCTGCCGACGGTCAGTGAGGGCCCGGGTCGGACGGGCTGGTGTCACTCCAACAGCGGTTCCTCGCGCACCGTCGCCGCGTAGCGGTCGCCCTCGTACAGCACTTCGACGTCGGTGCCCGGTTCCGCGTACTCGGGCGGGAGGT
>CAZIVN010000233.1:0-3943 GCA_964542685.1 uncultured Halobacteriales archaeon | reverse complement strand
CTCCGGAGGTTCCGGGGGTCGACCTTGTCGCGGGTGTCGGCGGCGGTGTGGCCCCACCCGCGGCCGCGTTCGCCGCTGTCGCTGTGCAGTTGCACGGCGGGGACGCCGGCCCGGAGGAACGGCCAGTGGTCGCTGTAGGGATGCGGGTCGGGGTGGACCTGGACGGGGTGGCCGGTCGCGGCGCGAACGCGCTCTGCGGCGTCTTCCATCGCGTCGGAGCCGTGGGTCATCGCCACGAGGTCGCGGTGGCGGCCGGCGCCGTCGACGTTGACGACCGCCCGGACGTCGCCGAGGGCCAGGCGGTCCGCCAGCGCGGCGGCGCCCAGCAGTCCGACCTCCTCGCTGCCCACGGCGGCGACCCGGACCCGGCAGTCGAGGGCGGCGGCGGCGAGCAGTCGCGCAGTCCCGACGAGGACGGCCACGCCACAGCCGTTGTCGAGCGCTCCCTCGGCGACGTCGTGGGCGTCGACGTGTGCCAGCACGACGACTTCCTCGTCGGTGTCCGGACCGAGCGTCCCGTGGACGAACGCGCTCTCGCCACGCTGGCCGTGGGCCTCGACGGTCACCCGCGCCCGGCCGGCGGCGTCCGGGTCGTTCGCTCCGGTCGCCCGCGCCGCCGCGTCGCGGGCCTCGACGGGCGTCTCGGCGCCGGGTGCGCGGCGGGCGTAGTCGGTCAGCCAGTCGCCCGTCTCGGCGGAGACGCCGACGCCCGGCATCGCCGCCATCTCGTCGAACCGCAGGGAGCCGGTCGGCGGGAGCTGTCCGGGGACGTGGTTCGCGAAGACGAACGCCTCGGCGCCGGCCTCGCGGGCGTGGCCGAACTTCTCCATGCGGTGGACGAACCGCCCGCCCGGCGGCGTGTTCGTCGACGCGACGGCGACGGCACCGTCGAGGTCGGCGCTCGCGATCTCCTCGCGCGTCCCGTACCCGACGTCGACCAGCGGCCCCGTCACGTCGCCGGCCGGCGAGTACGGCAGGGCGACCGCCGCGAACGAACGCTCGACGGGATCGGTGACCCGGAGCGTCGTCTCACCGCGGTCCCAGCGCGTCATCGGGAACGTCTCGGTCCGGAGGCCGGCGACGCCGACGTCCGCGAGTTCGGTCCGGACGCACTCGACGGCGCGGCGCTCGCCGGGGTGGCCTGCCATGCGGTTCAGTTCCGTCAGATCCGTCAGCAGGTCCCAGAGGCGGTCGTCGGCCCAGGTTCGGCCGACTGCCGCCGCGAAGTCGTCGTCCATGGTCGTCGGTCGGCGGCGGCGCCCAAAAGGACCGCGCCGGCGGCAAGCGGGTGGTGCGAGTCGAAAATCGTCACGGGTTTACCCGGCGAATCGATACTGACCCCCATGAGTTCGGTTCCCGACCGCTCGGAGATCGACGACGAGTACAAGTGGGACTTGGAGTCCGTCTACGCCGACGACGAGGCGTGGGAGCGCGGGTTCGAGGCCGTCGAGGCTCTGGTCGACGACCTCGCGGCCTACGAGGGCGAGGCGACCGCCGACGCCGAGACCCTGCTCGCCGTCCTCGAACTGCGCGACGAGACGATGCGGAAACTGTCGACGGTCCACGCCTACGCCCGGATGCGCAGAGACGAGGACACGACCGACGGGACCTACCAGGCGATGGCCTCGCGGGCCCAGTCGCTGGCCTCGAACGCCCGCGCTGCAGCCAGTTTCGTCGAACCGGAACTGCAGGCCGCCGGGCGGGAGGCAGTCGAGGCGTTCGTCGACGAGGAACCCGCCCTTGAGACCTACGAGCACTACTTCGACGACGTGCTCCGGCAGGCCGAGCACACGCGCTCGACGGAGGTCGAGAGTCTGCTGGCGGACCTGGGCGAGGTGACCGGGTCGCCCGGCGAGATCTACGGGATGCTCGCGAACGCCGACCTCGAGTTCCCGACCGTCGAGAACCCCGACGGCGAGGCAGTCGAGATCACGCAGTCGAACTTCACGACCCTCCAGAAACACCCCGACCGGGAGTTCCGGCAGACCGTCTACGAGTCCTACTACGACCGCTGGGCGGACGTCCGGAACACGGTCGGCGCGTCGTACCGCTCGAGCGTCACCGCCGACGTCGAACTCGCCCGGGCCCGGGGGTACGACACCGCCCGCGAGGCCGCACTCGACGACCCCAACATCCCAACCGAGGTGTACGACACGCTCGTCGAGACGGTTCGGGACAACCTCGACATCCTGCACGACCACGCCGAACTGAAACGCGAGGCGCTGGGCGTCGACGAGTTGCGGATGTGGGACCTGTACACGCCGCTGACTGACGGCGACGTGACGGTCGAGTACGAGGACGCCGCCGACTACGTCGTCGAGGCCGTGGCACCGCTCGGCGACGAGTACCAGTCCCGGGTCGCCGAGGGACTGGAGTCGCGCTGGGTCGACGTCTACGAGAACGAGGGCAAGCGCAGCGGCGCCTACTCCTCGGGCACGTACGACACTCAGCCGTTCATCCTGATGAACTACCAGGACGACGTCGCCTCGATGTACACGCTGGCCCACGAGCTGGGCCACTCGCTGCACTCGGAGTACACGGGCGAGACCCAGCCGTACGTGTACAGCGACTACGAGATATTCACCGCCGAGGTTGCGTCGACGGTCAACGAGACGCTGCTGACCGAACACCTCCTCTCGACCGTCGAGGACGAGACGCTGCGCCGCCACGTCCTCAACGAGTACCTGGAGCGGTTCCGCTCGACGCTGTTCCGCCAGACGATGTTCGCGGACTCCGAGCACCGTGCCCACGAGATGGCCGAGAACGACGACCCACTGACCCCGGACGCGCTGGACGAACTGTACCGTGACCTGAAAGGCGAGTTCTACGACCCCGCCATCCTCGACGACCACATCGCCCGCGAGTGGATGCGGATCCCGCACTTCTACCGGGCGTACTACGTGTTCCAGTACGCGACGGGCATCTCGGCGGCCGCCGCACTGGCGAGCGACATCGTCGAGGAGGGCGACCCCGCCGCGGCCCGCTACCGCGAGTTCCTCTCGAAGGGCTCCCGGGAGTACCCGCTCGAACTGCTTCGCGGCGCCGGCGTCGACATGGCAACCCCGGACCCCATCGAGTCGGCGATGGACGTCTACCGGGAGTACGTCGACGAGATGGCGAGTCTGCTGGACGGCCCGACCGCGACGGCGGACTGATACCGCCCGAGGGAAGTCGGGTCGTTCGAACAGGTCCGTCGGTTGGTACGGACACTCGTAGGTCTTTCGGAGTGGGAGCTACCCTAAGGCTCATTTATGACCGAACCGTTCACTCTAGAGACTGATGTCACGGAGCCCGTCCCTCCCGGAGCGGCCCCGGCTGGATCTCGACCCGGACATGTCGGACGAAGAACGGCTGGCGGCGCTCCAGGATCACTTCCGGAAAGTCGCAGCTAACCACGAGAAACTGTCGGAACAACTGGAGGACGCCGACCGGCGACGCCACAAGCTCAAGGGCGAAGTCGACCGCATCGAGCGGGAAAACGAGACCCTCAAGCAGTCCTCGCTGTACGTCGCGACCGTCGAGGAGGTCGTCGACGAGGAGGAGGTCGTCGTCAAACAGCACGGCAACAACCAGGAGGTGCTGACGGAACTGTCGCCCCGGCTGCGCGAGGAAATCGAGTCCGGCGACCGCGTGGCGGTCAACGACTCCTTTTCCATCCAGACCGTCCTGAACGACGAAACCGACGCCCGCGCCCAGGCGATGGAGGTCGACAGCAGCCCCGACGTCCGCTACGAGGACATCGGCGGCATCGACGAACAGATTCGCGAGGTCCGCGAGGCCGTCGAGGAACCGCTGATCCACCCCGAGAAGTTCCGGGAGGCCGGCATCGACCCCCCCAGCGGCGTCCTGCTGTACGGGCCGCCCGGCACCGGGAAGACGATGCTGGCGAAGGCCGTCGCCAACGAGACCGACGCCACGTTCATCAAGATGGCCGGCTCCGAAC
>CAZIVN010000232.1:0-3973 GCA_964542685.1 uncultured Halobacteriales archaeon | reverse complement strand
GAACTCCGGCAGGAGGTCGAGCTCCTCGAGACGCTCTGTGACGCCGCCGACGTGCGCGTCGACCAGCCCAACACCGGCAACAACGGCGGCAAGGGAGGGCCCGACTGATGCTCGTGTTCGCCTTCGACCGCGACTGGACCGTCGACGTCAACCCGCACCCGCACCACGAGGCAGTCCCGCTGGAGTGGGTCCGCCACCTCGCCCACGAGACCGGCCACGCGGTGTACGCCATCGGGAACCAGGACCTCGCCGACGAGGCCGCGATTCCCGGCGTCGTGGACGTCGTCGGCCGGCACCCGGACGAGTGGGACGAGTGGCTCGGCGAGAAGACGCCGAGCGGGCGCTACGAGCAGTTCCCGCTCCGGCGCGAGCGACTGCGACTCATCGAGGACCTCCACCAGGCCGCCGAGGGGTACGTCGTGGTCGACGACCTGGACCTGAGCGACGTCGACGAGTGGGAGCACTACCACGCGTGGGAGTTCGTCCCGGCCGTCGAGCAGCACGACATCGACGTCGACCTGCCGGTGAGTCATGATCCAGTACCGGACGGTGGGGTATCGACAGTGCTCGGGTCCGATCCGACCGACGTAGCGCTGCACGGTTCGGAAGGCGAACGGGGAGACGACTCGTGGTAGATCCAGCGGACGCAGAGGGGGTTCTGCTCGGCCTCGCCTGTGGGGATGCGCTTGGCCGGCCGATCGAGTTCAAATCCGCCGCGACCATCGACGCGAGTCACGGGACGGTCGACGAGATGCTCGGCGACGGAAGCCACGGGCAGCCGCCCGGGACGCTCACCGACGATACGGACCTCGCACTGTGCATCGCCCGGAGTCTCGTGGAAACCGGTTGCTTCGACGGGAGCGACGTCGCGTCTCGGTTCGTTGCCTGGTACGAGACCGGGCCGTTCGATATCGGGTTGATGACCGCCGACGCGATCAGGGGACTCCAGGCGGGCGACCCGTGGGATCGAGCGGGGCAGACCGTGTGGGAGTCGCGTCGGGAAGGGAGCAACGCCGGGAACGGGAGCGTCATGCGGTGTGCACCGTACGCGCTGGCGTTCGGCGAGGACGACCAGTACCTCGGCCGAGTGAGCGAACGGTCCTCGGCCATCACCCACGCCGATCCGCGCTGCAAGCGTGGCTGTGCGGTCCTGAATCTCACCATCGCGGGCCTCCTCCGCGGCGAGAGTGCACCGCTGGAGCGAGCACTGGAGACCCCGTACGAGAACCGATCGGAGGCTCCTGAACTCCACGGGGCACTGACCGGGATCCCGGCCGAGATCTCGGCTGCCGACGTCCACGACGGCGGGTACGTGGTCGACGCACTGCAGGCCGGCCTCTACTACGGGCTCGACGCCGACACTGCCGAGGACGGTCTCGTCCGGGCGGTCAACGGGGGCGGCGACACCGACACCATCGGTGCGATCACGGGGGCCGTCGTCGGTGCTCGCTTCGGTGCCGAAGCACTGCCAGAGCGGTGGCTGGACGAAATCGACGAGTCGGGGGAAATTCGACGGCTCGCACGCGAGTTGGTCGACCTCCGGCCGCCCGACGGGCAGACGTGCTGACCAGAAACCGCTCGTGAATCGACGCTCGGACCGGAGTCCCGACTCCGGGTGCATCGCTGTCAGGACTACCACGGTACACCAGACACACTATGCAACTGTACACGCTCGCGTACCCCTTCGAATCCAGCGGTGGCAACGTCCAGTACCAGACGACACAGCGAGTCGAGAGAGAAGCGGAGACGGCGAACGTCGACGCGACGGTCGTAACGACCGGTCTCTCCATCGAGGACGACGCGGTCCACGGAACGGCCGTCGTCGAACTGGACGAGGCCGTGACACCGGAAGCAGTGTTCGAATCCGCGACCGAAATTCGTCGAGTAGCGTTCGAACGCGAAACCGGACGGACGGAGCAGAATCAGGCGTCTGTAGGGCCCGGTCCTGAGCTGCGGCCCGACGCAATCGCCGAGTTCGAGAACCGTGACGAGGTTGCGGAGGTACTCGCCGTGGTGAACGAGACGCCTGGTCGTGGCGTTCTGTTCGACGCGACGCTCCAGCGATGCGACCCTGCTGCCCACGACGCGTGGCTCGTTAGACTCGACGGCGAGGCGACCGACGCCGAATCGGACCTCACCAGGGCGGACGTCGTCGGGTTCTACCGGCAGCACCTGGACCGCTTCCGGGAGGATCCGACCCTGAAGATCGTCGGCTTCCACGGGAGTGCCGAGAACACTATTCGACTCGGTCTCGTCGCCACGGTCGTCGACCCGCAGCAGGCACGAGCGCTCGCCGAGCAGACCGGCAGCCCGTCCCCGACGAACGTGTACCGCCTCGAACTGTCGAAAGCCGCCCTGATCGTCGGGGCGTCGACGCACGGACCAGGAGAGTTCGACGCCGTCTTCCGCGACGCCTCCGGCGACGAGATTACCAGCCGAGAGGTGGCGTATCGCACGTGGCTCGACGGACTCGACGCGAGCTACCACCCGCTCGGTCTCCTCGTCGACGGCGACCTGTACCGACCAGTCACCGCAGAATTGCAAGGCAGTGGGTCTGACTTCGTCGGTGACCCGATAGTCGTCGACACGTACCGTGGGTCGAGAGGGACGCCCTGGCAGTTCGGCGTCACCCGCTCCGACGACCAGATATTCCTGACACAGGCGCGGGCCGGACCGGAGAAGTTCGATCCAGTCCTCAAGCGCTTCCAGATCGAACGGCAGCCGATCGGGGAGGAACCGCTCCTGTTCAGTCACACGGTGAGCCGCCGCATCTGGTCCGAGGACCCGGTCAACGTGCACGTCCAGTCGAACCGCAGCGAGGGGCTGGTGACGCAGTTCCTCTACGCCGATGGTGACGGCTGGCACCTCCTCCAACCGGACGGACTCGGAGAGACGGCCGACTCGACGGACTCCGAGTTCGAGTCGACGCAACTCGACGGCGTGTCGGTACGGTCCTCGATCCTGCGGGCCGACACGGGCGGCGAATCGAAGACCAGCGTCGAACACGAGTACCGGGTCACAGCGGACGTGTTCGACGCCTGTAACCAACTGTACGTCCTCTCGTACCACGAGGTGAGCGAGGAGTCGATCGACCGTCTTCAGTGGGACGTCGCCGACGCCACGGCGTACGAGATCGTCGGCGGAAGGGAGGAGTCCTGATCTACCGTGGCCGCTGCGAGTGAGACGCGAAAACGGCCCGAAAGCAAACGACGGGGTGCCGGGACCGTGCCCGACCAGAGAGCGCAGGTGGCAAGAAGGGTTTTGTCCCGTGCATCTGCACGTTTGGGAGGGATGACGGGAACGGAAATCGAGGGGAAAGGGGGGGCTGGCCGATGGCCGAGAGTGACTCCGAACCTGCGTCGCGGCATTGGGTGACGACTGCCAGCCCGACGATCGAAGCAGTCGTGAATCCGCTCACGGCAGCCTGCACGGAAGCCGGATACGTCCCGGACGTCGTTCGAATCCTGGACAACCCCGGCGTTCGTGAGGACGCCGAACAGGCGGCCGCGCTCGTCGAAGCGATCGTTGCAGCACACGGTGGTGAGGACCCGACGGTCGAATTTACCGGGTCGTCGTAGAGATTGCCAGCCTGTCTAGCATAGCATGGTCGTGCTCCCCACGACTTCGACGTGTTCGCCCCGGCACAGACGGGGCGGCTCACGGTGTCGGTGTACCTGGACTCGACGATGACTGCCCGCCGCGTCCCATCGATGACTTCCTCTATCAGGACGTCACGACCCTCGTCTGCCGTCCGCTCTGCTTGCCGAACGTTCTCGTAGCCGAGGTTCCGGAACATATCCTCGATCAGGTCCTCGAACTCGAAGCCCGGGAGGTCGTCCAGCACTGCCAGCCTGTACTGTTAGGACACTTGACAGTCAACTGTGAAAACACTACCGGGGTTGGGGCCCAAACCGATAGGTAAACTACCCCACCCTACTTCGCTCACCGCATACGCGGTTCGCTCGTTGAGGGT
>CAZIVN010000231.1:0-3977 GCA_964542685.1 uncultured Halobacteriales archaeon | reverse complement strand
AGGCCCTCGTCGTCGACGAGGATTCGCGCGGTGGTGTACTCGCCCGCCAGTTCGATCGTCATCGGACGAGAGTAGCGCCGTCGCGGATTTGTGACTGTCGGTCGTGGGCTGGCGCCGACCGGGCGCGAGCGGGGTGGACGGCGGTCGCGGGCGCATCGGAACCGTCTTTTCGCGCGGTGCACTACGGGCGGACATGGATCGGAGAACCCTCTCCGTCGACGGCATGGCGTGTGGCGGCTGCGAGGAGAACGTCGAGACCGCGCTCCAGGCGCTGGAGGGCGTGAACCGCGTCGAGGCGGACCACGAGGGCGGCAGCGTCGAGGTCGTCGCGGACGACGCCGTCGGCGACGACGAGATCAGGACCACCGTCGAGGACGCCGGCTACGAGGTCGTCGGCTAGGACCGCGCTCACTCCGGAGCGGCGCCGTCGTCGACGGCGAACGTCGTCGAGACGTCGCCGGACAGCAGGTCGCTCCCGAAACTGTTCGCGAGGACGACCGTCACCGACAGGACCATCGCGAGCATGGCGAAGACGGGGTGGACGAGTCCCGTCGTCGCCGCCGCGACGCCGACACCGTTGAACGCGAACGCCGCCGCGAGGTTCTGTTTCGTCGTGCGGTAACTGTCGGCGGCCAGTTCGCGAGCCCGGACGACGCCGCCCAGACTGGAGCCCACGAGCACCACGTCCGCGCTCTCGATGGCGACGTCCGTGCCGGCCCCGACCGCGATGCCCACGTCCGCCGCGGTCAGCGCCGGCGCGTCGTTGATGCCGTCGCCGACCATCGCGACACCGCCGGACGCCGTCCGGCGAGCCCACGAGTGTGACTCGCCGCCACGGCCCCCCTCCGACTGGAGGTCCGCGATGACGTCTCGCTTCTCGCCGGGGGTCACGTCCGCCAGGACGCGCTCGATTCCCAGCTCGTCGGCGACGGCCCTGGCGGTCGCCGGGTCGTCACCGGTGAGCAACACGGGCGTGACGCCCTCGGCGCGGAGCCGTCGGACCGTCTCTGCGGCGTCCGCTTCGAGGTCGTCGCCGATCCCGACCAGGCCGACCAGGGCGCCGCCGCGCGCGACGCCCGAGACGGTCAGGCCCTCACTCTGGAGGCGGTCGGCGTCCCCGCCGGCCGCCGAGACGTCGACGCCCTCGCTCGCCAGCCAGTCGAGTTTGCCCACGAGGATCGGGTCGCCGTCGACGGTCGCCCGGACGCCGGTGCCGGTCACCTCCTCGAAGGCGTCGGGGTCGTCGTAGGCGACGCCGCGGTCGGCGGCGGCCGCGAGCACGGCGTCCGCGAGGGGGTGACCGCTGAACGCCTCGGCACTCGCGGCCGTCGCGAGGACGCTCTCGGCGTCGCGGTCGCCGTACGGGACCACCGTGTCGACCGCCGGATCGCCCACGGTAAGGGTACCGGTCTTGTCGAAGACGACGTCGGAGACTGCCGGCAGCACCTGGAAGGCGTCGCCGGAGCGGAGCAGGATCCCCTCGCGGGCCGCTTGCCCCCCTGCACGGACCAGTGCCAGCGGCGTCGCCATCCCCAGCGCGCAGGGGTACCCGAGCACGAGGACCGCCAGGCCGGCGAACGCGCCACGCTGGAGGTCCGGCTGGCCGCCGACGACGAGGGGGCCGACGGTCCAGACCAGGGCCGACAGGGCCGCGATCGCGAGGACGGCCGGGACGAAGTACCGCAGGATCCGGTCGACGAGTCTGACGACGTCCGGTTTCGTCGCGCGGGCCCGTTCGACCTCGCGGGCGACCCGGTTCAGGAAGGCGTCCTCGCCGGTGGCGGTCACTTCGACCAGCAGGGTTCCGGTGAGGTTGACGCTGCCACCGATCACCGCGTCGCCGGGGCGTTTGGCCTCGGGGACGGACTCGCCGGTGGCGACGGACTCGTCGACGGTGCTCGCGGCGCCGGCGTCCGGTCGGGGCTCGTCGGGTGCCTCGCCGCTCGCCTCGTCGACGACGACGCCGTCGACCGGGATCGACTCCCCGGGGACGACGCGGACGCGGTCGCCGACGGCCAGGTCCTCGACTGGTACCTCTCGCTCCCCGTCCGCGTCGACCCGTCGTGCGGTGTCCGGGCGCAGGTCCAGCAGGTCCCGCACTGCCCGCGAGGCCCGCGTTCGGACGACCAGACTGGTGTACTCCGAGAGGACGTGGTAGGTCGTCACGAACACGGTGACGGCGAAGAAGTGGACCGTCGGGAACCCCGCGAAGACCGGGAGGGAGACCGCCCCGCCAGTGAGTGCGGTGACGTCGACGCCCGGGACGGCCGGCAGTCCCAGCAGTCCGCCCGCCAGCCCCGCGAACGCGCCGGCCTCCAGCAGGACGTGCTGGTTGAGGATGCCCCGGCGGAGGCTGTGGTAGGCCTTCAGGAGGATGTAGCGCCCGGGGCCGAACACCGTCCACAGCGCCAGCGCCAGCGCCCCCAGGTCCATCGCGAGCGACCGCGACTCGAAGGTGCCCCGGACGAACACCATCCACAGCATCGCCGCGGCGACGGCGAGGGATGCGAGCCCCGACAGCAGCAGTCGGCGCTTCGCCACGGCCAGTTCCGCCTGCTGTTGTTCGTACTGGCGCTCGCGGTCGGGGTCGCGGATGGTGTACCCCAGTTCGCGCAGGGTGTCCCTGACCGTCACCTCGTCGACGGCGTCGGGGTCGTACCGGACCAGCACCTCCTCGTGGGCGAGGCTCACGTCGACGCTCTCGACGCCCTCCGTCCGGTCGTAGGCCGTCTCGATGCTCTCGGCGCAGAACGAACACGCCATCCCGCCGACGTCGTACTGCGCGCTCTCGGTCGCCATTGGCGGCCCTTGCGACCCCGGACACGTAACCGTTACGAATACTTTCGTAGTAGTAGGACAGATGCGATGTCAGAACAGACTGTCTAACGGTACTCTTATCTCCGTCGTAGCCGTAGCGACGGAGCGATGAGCCTGCTCGAATCGGACGTGCCGATCCGGAACGTGATCACCACGGACCCGGAGACGGCGGCGGCCCTGGACAGCGATCTGCGCGCGAAGATCCTCGACGTCGTCGCGGACGAGCCCCACACCGTCGCGGAGATTCGCGAGGAACTGGCCCGCCGCGGCGACGAGAAGGCCGAGACGACGGTTCGCCACCACGTGAGCGTCCTCGACGACGCCGGACTGATCGAGATCGCACGCCTCGAAGACGCCGGCGGCGGCACCAGGAAGTACTACGCGGCCAACACCCGCGTGTTCTCCTACGACCTGCCCGAGGGCAGCGACGAGGTCCTCGCCGCGGCCCAGGCGACCGCCACCGACGAACTCGACGCGCTCGTCGAGACGCTCTCCGAGCGCCACGGCGACGCCATCGAGGCCGTCGCCGCGGACCTGACGCCCTGCGAGTACTGCGACCGCCAGCGCTACCGCGAGTTCGTCGTGCGGAAACTGCTGGAGCGGGCGCTCGTCGACCTGAGCGAACGCGACCGGTTCGACGAGTCGATTTGACCGCGGCGACTCGCGTCCCGTCGGTGACCGTCTCCGACGGCGTGAAGTGTCGCCTCCACGAACGCGCCGGACATGCCGGACCGTCCGAGCGTCGTCGAGTGGAACGAGACCTGGTCGCTGGCGGTCGTGTTCGGTCTCGCCTCGGTCCCCTGGACGTACGCGTTCGTCAGCGGCGGCGTCCCCCTGTGGCCGGCCTTCGTCGCGTCGGCGACGTTCTACGCCGTCGACGAGGACGGCCTGACGGGCCTCCGGAAGGGGTACGCCAGCAACCTCGCGGGCATCTGCTACGCCGCCGCCACGCTGGCCGTCGTGGACGGCCTCCTGGGCGGCGGCCTCCTCGCGCTCAGCGTCGTCGTCGGGGCGTTCATGTTCCTCGCCAGCCTCCACGCCGCCGTCCCGCCGCTCTCGTTCACCCCGGGCGGATTCTTCGGCTACGCCACGCTGTTCAGCGTCCACGCCGCCGGCGCGACGGCGTTCGGCGTGGCGGGACTGCCCGGCGAGACGCTCGC
>CAZIVN010000230.1:0-3992 GCA_964542685.1 uncultured Halobacteriales archaeon | reverse complement strand
CGCCCTGGGTCACGAACGCGTCCCCGTCGTCGGTCGTGTCGACGAGTCGGTGGAGCACGGCGCTGTCCCGACTGGGGGTCCGGAACAGCGCGACGTCGCCGACGGACGGCTCGCTCTTCGTGACGACGACGACCGAGTGGGTCTCCGCCGTCGGCGACATACTGCCCGACTCGGGACTGGTCACGATGACGGGGGCGAGTCCCGGTGCGACCGCGCCGGCCGTCAACAGGAACCCGAGAACCGTCACGACCAGCAGCGCCAGCCGCTTCATGCGAGAGGTTCCTTACACGTCGGTGAGTTCTATGGTGCCGTCGATTTTCTCACTGCTGCCCAAACCGGTCGTGTCAAACTCGATGGCCAGTTGAACCGACGAGCCAGGACTCAGGCTAGGGAGGTCAGCATTGTTGTTAGACGCAACACTGCCACTATCCCAGTAGAGAGTGAACTCACCGGCAGTCCCGAAGTTTTTGAGGTTGACATTGAACGTTTTGGAACTACCGCCGTTGTTCGTGATCTCGAACGCGGGGTCGTTAGACGGGGTGCCGGTATCGCCGAACTCGAACGTCGCACCACTGCCATTGATGCCGGACGCACTGAGATCTGTCGTATCGATTATAAATTCTCCGGAATTGGTGGTCCTAGTCACGGACGAACTGGGACTCAACCCGATGATTGCGGACGAGTCTGATTCGACGTTCACGTTCGCATCGCGTGATACGGTCGCACTTGTGTACGCGACACTGCCGATCGTCGACGCACCGACGATGCCTGCTGCACCGAGCACGAATTCTCTTCTGTGCATGGTAAATTATGGTACTCGCAGAGTATCTTAAACGCTCTGGCCAACTGGTTAAAATGAACTATTCAAGGACTGGTTTCAGCAAGTATATCTTTGCCTGAAACGGGGTTTGAGTTTGTATTCTTTAGATTTTCCCTCCCAATCTTGTGGTCTAGTCTCATGGTAAGGTGAGTCGTGGAGACGCCGCTCACTCCGCGAGCCACGCGTCCGCGAACCCGAGGTGCCCCCGGGTGCCCTCCCAGACCGCCTCCGCGTCGAGCCGAATCGCCCGCTCCACGTGCGGGGCGTCGGCACCCCATGGCGACCGTTTTTATGATCCGTCGTGCACTACGATACTGATGCGCTCACAGGCCAGCAGGCGGTCCCTCCTGGGAGTCCTCGGAGGGGCTGTCACCGTCGCTCTCGCCGGATGCACCGGATCCGACGGCGACACCGACGGGGAGACGACGAACGGCGGTACGACCGCGGACGGTTCGGGAGGCGGAGATGGCGGGACGACGGACGGTGGCGGGACAGCGACGGACGCGTCTCCGACGCCGACGCCCACCAGAACCGGGGAGGGAGCGACGACCATCGACGAGTTCCTCGCGGACACGAGTAACTACGACGGACTCGAGGACCTGGCCGGTCGCGACGGCGTCGACGTCGCAGTCGGCGCCGAGGGCAACGGCGCGTTCTTCGCCTTTGCCCCGCCGGCGATTCGAATCGACGCGGGCACCACCGTTACGTGGACCTGGACCGGACAGGGCGGAGTCCACAACGTCCAGGCGGTGCAGGGAGCGTCGTTCGAGAGCGACGTGACCGACGAGGAGGGGACGACGTTCCGGCAGACGTTCGACGAGACCGGGACCGTTCTCTACGAGTGTTCGCCCCACTCCGGCGCGGGGATGCGGGGAGCGGTCGTCGTCGAGTGAGCTAGTACCCCCCGAGGCTGAACTCGCCGAACTGCGTGTACGACGTCATCCCGGAGGCGTGGGGGACCTCGTCGGTCCGGCCCTCCATCAGGAGCCAGCAGTAGACGTTCTCCCCCTGGATGGGCTCGTCGTCGACGTACTGCGCCGGGTGGTAGAACTCCAGTTCCGCCTGGATGTCGTCGAACACCCTGATCTCCCGGCCGATCTCGCCGTCCTTGGGTCGCACGACGACCACCTCCTTCAGGTCGTCCAGTGGGAGGTCGATGTGCTCCGGACCGTCGGGGTTCGAGAAGCGGACCTGCTTCTGCTCGCCGCCCACCTCGTAGAACTCCGTCTCGGGCGTCGTCCACTCGTTCCCGTCGAACAGTTGCGTCTCGACGCCCTCCGTCGTTCCCGGCGTCGGCTGGATCACCCACTTCGAGACGTAGTACTGCGCGGGCCCGTCGTTGACCCGGTCGCGGACGGAGTAGAACTCCGTCACGTAGCCCGGTCCCTGCCGCTGCCAGACCGGCATGAACATTCCGTCGCCGTAGAACTCGTAGTTGATGTAGTAGTTGTACGGGGCGAAACGGTGTCCGGAGTGGAAGTCCCGCGCGTTCTCGACCGCGCCGGTGTGGTAGTGGGTCCGGACGTTGAACCCGCCCGGATGGGTCGCCGTCTCCGGGCGGTCGGTCTTGCCCAGCATCCCGGGACCGCCCAGTCCGAGGCTGTGGATGTCCCAGTACAGGAGTTCGCCGCTGAACACCGGTTCGTCGTCGGGGAACATGAACTCGCGCGTGTTCCGGCCGTTCCGCTCCGGGAGGTCGTACCCGGTCGAGGTGCTGAACGGCGCGATGTACCCGAAGGCCGGTTTCCCCTGGTACTCCGCCGTGACCTCCACGCCGACGGTCCGCGGGCCCGACCACTCGACGGTCCAGCCGGCCTGTTCGATGCGTTCGTCCGGTTCCTCGATGCGGTGGAACCCCTCCGGGGCAGTGATCTGTGGGCGCTGTAGCATCGGCGGTTCCGGCACCTCGCCGAGGACCGTCTCGCCCGGCGGGTTCGTCTCGCGTGCGATCTGCTGGGGCGGGTGTTCGACGAAGTCCTCGACGACGTTGACGTCCAGCAGTTCCAGGTCGGGCTGGACCTGGATGAAGCCGCTGACGACGAACAGTTCCTCGCCGTCCCACACCCAGTAGATGACGTTCGACACCTCGCCGTGAGCGTAATCCTCGTAGGCGGTGATCACCTCCGCGGCCTTCACCATCGGATACCAGTCGTTGCCCTCCAGGTGCTGTGCGACCTCGTCCTGGTCGAGCACGTAGTCGTGTCTGGACGGCCCCGGCTCCTCGCCGAACCCCCGCTGCCAGGTCACGTCGATGGGGTCGCTGATCCGCAACGCGAGCAGGTCGTCCGTCCGCCGGTCGACGAGCCCGTGGGCGACCTGCCGCTCGGTCGCGGTCACCTCGAACTCGCCGCTGTCGGGGCCGCCGTCGACGGACATCCCGGTCGTCCCCTGGACGCTCACCGCGTCGAGGCGGTTCGTCAGCGGGTCGTAGGCCTCGAACGAGGCGACCCAGTCGCTGGCGAGGTCGTTGACGGCGGGGTCGGCCAGGAGCGCCTCGACCGCCTGGCGCTTCCGGTAGGTCCACAGCTCCTGGAACCCGAAGTCGCTCACGTCTCGCGGTCCGATCCGGCGTGCGGACGTGATCCGTTCACCGGGTTCCGGCGGCTCGGGCCGTTCGTCGCTATCGTCCGGTTCCTCGGTCGTGGGCGTGGTCGTGCTCGTCGGCGTTGCCGTCGGTGCCGTCGGCGCGGTCGTTCCAGTCCCGTCGGTCACGTTCCCACCCGGTGCCGTCGTCCCGTCCGAACCGTCGCCCGTGTTACACCCGGCCAGCGCGACGCTGCCGCCACCCAGCAGCGCCGCGACGAACCGTCGTCGACTCGCCTCCGACAGTCGCGCGTGTACCTCATTGTCTGTCATTGTCTGCCGTGCGAACTCCGTCGGGGCGACGCAAAAAGGGGCGGTATGGCGCAGCCACCTTTTATACTGATCGCCGGCGAGTGTCTGGCGGCGCTACCCGCGAGATCGCTACGAGGGCGTCACGGAACTACTCGAACGGTGGTCGGTTTCAGCGGGTAACTCGCTGCATCCGCTGGTAACACTGTCAGACATACCTTCTTGACATCCTCCGCCGCGTGAACGCGGAGGAATCCCGAGCGGTGGGAGTTTCAGGTTTGCAGTCCAATCACCGGACTACCAGACCTTTCGGGCACGGGTAGTCCCACGGTATCGGACT
>CAZIVN010000229.1:0-3996 GCA_964542685.1 uncultured Halobacteriales archaeon | reverse complement strand
GGTGCTCACCGGTAATTGATGAAACTAAACCGTATCAGTAGCTGTAGTCGTGCTCGCCGGTCTCGGACGCCAGGAACGCCGTCAGCAGGTCGATCGCCGCGCTCACGTCCGCGTGGTGTGCGCTCTCCGTGACGGTGTGGAGGTAGCGCGTCGGAATCGAGATGGCGCCGACGGGAGTGGCGCCGCCGGGAGTCTGGAAGCCCGCGGTGTCAGTGCCGCCGGCCGGCAGGACCTCCAGCTGGTAGTCGACGGCCTCGTCCTCGGCGACGGCTCTCAGGCGGCGGTGGACCTTCGGGGTCGTGATCACCGAGGAGTCTTTCAGTTTGATCGCGGCGCCGTCGCCACACTCCGTGACCTGGTTCCCCGGTTCGAACCCGGGCACGTCGTTGGCGACGGTCACGTCCAGCGCCACGGCGAGGTCGGGGTCGAGGTCGACGCCCAGCGCCTGGGCGCCGCGGATGCCGACCTCCTCCTGGACGGTCGCCGCGAAGTGGATCGTCACCTCGGGGTCGTCGATCCGACGGGCGGCCGAAAGCATCGCGAACAGACAGACGCGGTCGTCCAGCGCCTTCCCGGTCACGTGTTCGCCGACGACCTCGGTCGACTGGTCCATCGACACGAGGTCGCCCTTCGAGACGAGGTCGCTCGCCGTCTCGCCGTCGACGCCCAGGTCGACGTGGAGGTCCTCGACGCCCGGGGTCGACTCGCGGTCCTCCTCGTCGAGCGTGTGGGGCGGCACCGACCCGATGACGCCCGAGACCTCGCCGTCGTCCGTGTGGATCGTCACGCGCTGGGCGCGGAGCACGCGGGGGTCCCACCCGCCCAGGGCGTCCAACTGGACGAACCCCTCGTCGGTGACGTGTCGCACCATGAACCCGATCTCGTCCATGTGGGCCGCGACGGCGACCTCGTAGTCCGAACTGCCCTCGATGGTGCCGACGACATTGCCCATCGCGTCGGTCCGTACCTCGTCGACGCTGTCGGCGAACGTCTCGCGGACCAGGTCGCGGATCCGGTCCTCGTAGCCCGGGACGCCGTGGGCCTCGGTCAGGTCGGCGAGCAACTCGAAGTCGAAGTCGAACTCGGCGGGATCGGTGACTGCCATGGTCGGGTGTGGCACGGCCCGCCGGATAAGTGACCTGAACGCGGCAGCCCGGTCGCCGGGAGGGCAGGTCAGACGTCCCGTTCGACGACGAAGCGGGTGAACTCGGCCAGCTGTTCCCGTTGCTCGTCGGCGAGGTGGTCGTCGACCGCGAGCAGGTGGTCGCGGGCCTCCGCCGAGAGGGAGAGTGCCTGTTCGCGGGCGTACTCGACGCTGTCGGTCGCCTCCAGGACCTCGATGGCCTCCAGAATCTCCTCGTCGGTGTTGTCGCCGGCCTCCAGAATCGACGTCAGGCGCTCTGCGGTTTCGGGCGAGGACTGCTGGATGGCGTTGATGACCATGAGCGTCTTCTTGCCCTCGCGGACGTCGTTGCCGAACTCCTTGCCGAAGTCGCCGGCCCGGTCGAGGCTGTGCTCGACGTCGAGGATGTCGTCGCCGATCTGGAACGCGATGGACATCTTCTCGGCGTACTTCGCGAGGTGTCGTTCGACCTCGTCGGACTGGTTCGTGACGATGGCGGCCAGGCGGGCGACGATCCGGCCCAGACAGCCGGTCTTGCAGGCACACATCTCCAGGTACTGCTCGCGGCCGACCCGGACCTCGCGTTCGTTGTGCCAGCAGATGTCCATCCCCTGGCCGAGGTGGGTCCGGTTCAGTTCGTGCATCAGCATCTCGTAGGTGGCCAGACGGGTTTCGGCCGAGAGGTCGCCCGGGTCGTGCGTGATGATCTTCAGCGGCAGGAAGTACATCGCGTTGCCCGCGTTCAACGCCACGTCCTGGCCGTACACGTGGTGCAAGGCCGGTTCGCCCCGGCGCATCGCCGCCTCGTCCTCGACGTCGTCGACGATGATCGTTCCGGTGTGTAACACCTCCGGAATCGTCGCGTAGGGGAGGTACGCTTCCGGGTCCGCTCCGAGCGCGTCGACCAACACGAGGAAGACGACCGGTCGCCAGCGTTTCCCACCGCGGTCGAGGAGGTCCCAGATGGGGTCCGACAGCGCCCGCTGGACGCTGTCGACGTCGTACTCGTAACTGCCCGGACCGAAGAACCACTCCAGATACTCGCGGTCGATCTCCCGTGGCAACATCCCCTCGATGGCCTCGTCCACCCGCGGTCGCCACGCGGCAAGCGTCTCCCGCATACTCGCACCGAGAGTATGTGGCGCTAAAAAGGTTGCATTCCGCGGAGGTGACCGTCGTGAACCGCTCGTCGACCCGTTGGGAAGGGGAACGTTCAAACGACCTGGGAGTGTTCCCTCTCGCATGGCAGGTCAGGGAGGCATCGTCGAGGGAATCAAGGTCGACCTGAAACGCCTTCACGAGACGTGGATGGAACTGATCTTCCCCCGGCAACTCGGCGCCGAGGACTCGGTCCTCGGGAAGTGGACGCCGAACACGACCGGCGGCTGGATCCGCTACCGCGCGTGGGGAATCCTCGGCGGACTGATCGTCGCGGTGCTCTACCCACTGGCGGTCGTCGGGTACTTCGTCCGCTTCCAGGCGATCCGGTTCGACGGGACGGCCGCGCGGCTGGGCGTCCTCGGTGCCGTGGTGCTCTCGGTCGTCGTCTGGGGCGCGCTGACGGTTCTCGCACGGATACGCTTCTCCCCGGAGGGCTTTCTCGCGGTCGGCGCCGCCGCGGTCGTCGCGACGCTGGCGGCAGCACTGGCGGTGCTGTCGACCCAGCGCGGCAGCCGCGTCCTCTCGGTCCTCGTCGGCTACCCGCTGGGGATGACCGCCGTCTTCCTCCCGCCCGTCGTCGCCGCCCTGTACTCCCCGACCGTCGCGAACGTCGTGTTCCCACGGAGCGAGACGGTCGCCATCTGGGTCCTCGACAACCTCCTGACCGTCGGGAACGTCAACGAGTACCTCCGCACCCAGTACGACCTCCAGGGCCTGGCCTACGTCGGGATGTGGATCGGCCTCTCGGTGCCGGCCGGGTGGTTCCTCGGTTCGCTGGTCGCACTCGCGGACGTCGTCCGGCCCGCGGGCTGACGCGGCCGGCTACCGCCTCCGAAACGATTAGGCCGCCGGTGGCCTCACGGGCACACATGGAGTTCGACATTACCGTCACCGCGGGCCTGTTCGTGGGACTGATCGTCGTCGGCTTCGGCGGGTTGTTCGGCATGGACGTCATGCCCGCCGACACCATGCTGATGATGGTGTTGCCGTCGATGCTCGCCTTCGGCCTGATCTGTCTGGGCATCGGCGTCAAACACGGCGAGTTCCGCGCGACGAACTGAGAAGCGCTCGGAGTCGCCGCCGTTGGAGCAGCAATCGACAGCGGTCGAGTAGACGACTCCGGCGCGCGCTGGCGGGCGGTGCGCGGTCCGGAGCGCCGGCGGCGCGACCACCGCGCACCGCAGCGCCGACCCTCGTGCGAGGGAGGAGCGTGGCGCGAACGCGTCGCGACCGCGGCGCGTGAGCGCGAGCGACTCGGCTGGGGAGGGTGTGGTCCTGGGGCGCTCTGAGCGTGGCAGAGCGCCCGAAGAGAGGGTGACTGCGGCCTACGCTACATGTAGCCGAGGTCGCGCAGGCGCTCCATCAGGTCCTCCTTGTCCTGGGCGCGGCCGGCGCGTTCGGTCGTGTTCTCGAGGTCCTGCAGCCAGGCTGGTTCCTGGTCGGCCCTGTCCGTCGACACCTCGGAGCCCAGCGAGCGAAAGCCCTCGAAGTACTTCGGCGAGACGGGGACGTCCTCGTGGGTCAGGTCGCCCGGCAGGTCGTCGTAGGCCTGCGGGACGTACCCCTCGTCCGGGAACCCGTCGACGGCCTCGGGGATGACGAAGTTCCAGAACGTCTCCCAGACGTCGGCTTCGTCGAACTGCAGGATGGGCTGGATCCGGTCGTGGGGCGGGTAGATGTCCGGGTCGTGGCGCGGCGAGAAGAACGTCTCG
>CAZIVN010000228.1:0-3996 GCA_964542685.1 uncultured Halobacteriales archaeon | reverse complement strand
CCGGGGTGGCGTGGCGGTCGCTTCTCGGAGCGGGCCGGAGCGGCGACGCCCGCGACGGCCCGCGCATGCGAGCGGGGCGGTGCGGTTCAATCGAGTCCCGGGCAGCGCAGCTGTTGGCGGTGCGGTGGCTGTCGTGAGCAGTGAGAGTGCAGCGGTCCGTGGCGCGGTCGGGGGCGGGGAAGTGTCGTCTGTAAACTACGGGAAGCGCGGCTATCCGGGGTACGAGCACCGGTCGAAGAAACGAGACCCTCTAGGGCTACAGCACGTTTCGCTGGCAGGAGCCACAGAGGTGTTCTTCCTTCACGTCCACTTCCCGTACGGTCGGCGAGAAGTTCATCACACAGCGCTTGTTGTCGCAGTGTTCCAGGCCGAGCGTGTGCCCGATCTCGTGGACGATCTCCTTGCGGACCCGATCGTTGAAGATCTCGTCGGAGCTCTTGTTCGAGAAGCCGCCGTCGGAGGAGGTCTGCAGGCGGTACGTCGAGACGACACTCCCGGAGCCGTCGAGGTAGGCCAGTCCGAACACGTAGTTACGGCGGCGGTAGAACAGGTCCTTCGTCGTGATGGCGATGTTCTTCTCGCCGGCGCCGACGTGTTCGGCGAGCTGGATGAACTTCTCCGCGGAGTACTGGTTTCGGTTGGCGTCGTACGCGCCGGCGGGGATGGACTGGGGGTCGTGCACGCTCACCTCGCAGTCGTACACGGACCGGAGCCCGTCGGAGGCAGACCGCTTGACGCGGGCCGGGACGTCGCCCACCGGCACGATGTCGACGAGCATGAGAACGCGTAAGGGAGGGTGGGTCATAAACATCCCGGCATGCCCCCCCTTCACGAGGCCCTCGCGGCGCCCGCCACGCCGGGCGACCGGCTGGTCGAGGTCGGCGTCGGTCGGCGGACCGGGGTCGCGGCCGAACTGGCGCGAGCGGGCTACGACGTCGTCGCGACGGACGTCCGCGACCGGGCGGTTCCCGACGGGGTCACGTTTCGGATCGACGACGTCACGGCGCCGGACCCGGCGACCTACGCGGGCGCGGCGGTCGTGTACGCCTTGCGCTGTCCGCCGGAGTTACAGCGGCCGCTCCGTGCTGTCGCCGCCGAAGCCGGCGCGCGCTGTGCGTTCACGACGCTCGGGGGCGATCCGGCGACGGTGCCCGTCGACCGCGAGCGCGTCGACTCGGGGACGCTGTACTGGGTGCGGGAGTGACCGACCCGGGCGCTCCCGGACGCTCACCCGCCGACGCCCGACCTGTCGGCGGTCAGGTCGAGCAACATGACGACGGCGTCCTCGCCGTCGTCGTAGTACCGCGGGACGCGCCGGAGCGCGCGGAAGCCGAAGGAGTCGTACAGCGACCGCGCGCCGTCGTTGCTCGCTCGCACCTCGAGTTTCACGGAGACGACGCCCCGTTCCCGGAGGCGTTCGATGGCCGTCGACAGGAGGAGGCGGCCGATCCCGTCACCGCGACGCTGTGGGTGGACCGCCAGGTCCTTCACGTGGCCCAGGGCCTCGCCGTGGTTCGGAACCCGGTCGCCGACGACGAACCCGACGACGTGGTCGCCGTCGTCCGCGACGAGAAAGCCCGGCGCGTCGAGGAAGCGGCCGAACGCGTTGTACGGCCACGGCTGGGGGAAGGACAGCTTCTCGATGTGCGACACCCCGATCAGGTCCGCCTCCTCGGCCGGGCGAACGGTGACCCCGGGTGGCGACTCGGGCGTCGTCGTCGTCACGCGTCGAGCTTGGAGGGGACGGGTTAAGAGTCCCCCGGCGACGGGACGACCGCACCCGCCTGGGGCCCCGTCAGCCCGCGTCGTCCCGCGCGTTGATCGCGAGCACTGGCACGTCGGCGTGGCGGACGACCCGCTCGGTCGTGCTCCCGAGGAGGTGCCGACTCAGTCCGGTCCGACCGGTCGTCCCCATCGCGATCAGGTCGGTGCCGGTGGCGTCGGCGTAGTCGAGAATCGTCTTGGCCGGCGACCCACTCCGGACCGTCGTCTCGACGTCGAGGTCGGCCGCCCGGGCCCGGTCCGCGACCGCTTCGACCGCGCGCTCGGCCGCCGCCTCCCGGGCCTCGGTCAGGTCCGGCGGCACCGACAGCTCCGGGGTCGTCGCCGTGGCGGTGACGTCCATCACGGCCAGCGCGTGGACCGTCGCGTCGCTCGCCGCGGCGACGGCGAGTGCGTGGTCGACGGCGGCCGCCGCGGCGGTGCTGCCGTCGGTCGGCACCAGGACGACGTCGTAGTCGATGGGTTCGTCGCCGTCGTCGCCCGCTCGCGCGGTGAGGACCGGGACCTCGGCGTGACGCAGGACTCGCTCGGTCACGCTCCCGGTCAGGTACCGATCGATCCCCGTTCGGCCGTGGGTCCCCATCGCGATGGCGTCGACGGCGTGGTCGGCGGCGTAGTCGAGGATCGCCTCGCTCGGTCGGCCGCGGACCCGCGCGGTCGTCACTCGGTCACCGTCGACGGCGCGTCTCACCGCCGCGAGGTCGTCGTCGGCCCGCCGTTCGAGTCGCTCGACGAACGTCTCGGTCACGCCGCCGGCGTCGAACGCGCCCGCCGCGCCCTGTACGTCGACCACCGCGAGGACGTGGACGCTCGCGTCGAACCGCTCGGCGAGGGCGTCCGCGTGTCGCGCCGCACGGACCGCGTGGTCGCTGCCGTCCGTCGGAACGAGTAGGGTGTCGTACATCGGTCTGTCCCCGTCTAGGGTTACGCCGTGCCGACACTAATACCGGGCTGCCGGCTCCCACGCCGTGGGAACGTCGTCACGACCGACGCCGTCCCGACCGGGGCGCCGGTGTCCGCGACCAGCAACGTCTTTGACTGCTCCCGTTCACACTCCGGCAGATGGTACTGACTGGGGTGCTTCCGGACGACCCACTCGTCGACGCGGTCGCCGTTCTCGTGGCGACGGGCGTCGTCTGGCTGGGGAGCGGGTGGTTCGAACAGTCCGCCGAGGAACTGTCGACACACTACGGGCTCCCGCCGGTCGTCCAGGGGTCGGTCGTCGTCGCCGTCGGGTCCAGTTCGCCGGAGGTCGCGAGCGTCCTCGTCGCCGCACTGGCCGGCGCGTTCGACCTCGGGGTGGGCGCAATCGTCGGCTCGGCGCTGTTCAACGTCCTCGTGATCCCCGCGGCGGTCGCGGTCGTCGCCGACGACCCGGTCGACTCGAACCGCGAGGTCGTCTACAAGGAGGCCCAGTTCTACATGCTCGCCGTGTCGGCGCTCCTGATCACGTTCGCGCTGGCTGTCATCTACCGTCCGGTCGAGACGCCGCGGCTCGGCGGCCGGTTGACCCGGCCGCTCGCGGCGCTCCCGCTCGCGCTGTACGGCCTGTACCTGTTCGTCCAGTGGCAGGACGTCGGCGACCACGACGCCCCGGACGACGTCGCGGTCGACGTCCCCCGTGCCTGGGGGTTGCTGGTCGCCGGACTGGTCGTCATCCTCGTCGGCGTCGAGGTCCTGGTCGGCGGTGTCGAGGGGCTGGCGACGACGTTCGGGGTCCCCGAGTTCCTCGCGGGCGCGACGCTACTGGCGGCCGCGACGAGCGTCCCCGACGCGCTCGTCAGCGTGCGCACCGTCCAGGACGGGCGGGGGCTCACCAGTCTGAGCAACGTCCTCGGCTCGAACACGTTCGACCTCCTGGTCGCGATTCCGCTTGGCGTCCTCGTCGTCGGGAGCGCCACGGTGAACTTCGCCGTCGCCGCGCCGATGATGGGCGTGTTGACGCTGGCGACGGTCATGTTGTTCGTGACGCTGCGGACCGACCTCTCGCTGACCGACCGGGAGGCGTACGGCCTGCTCGCGACGTACGTCGCGTTCGTCTGCTGGGTCGCCGCGGAGACGGTCGGCGCTACAGACTTCGTCCCCGGCGTCTGAGCGGTTCGTCCGCGACCGCTCGACCGGGCCGGCCGCCGTCGCGCGGTCCCGGACCGATCGCACCGGGGGGGACCCTCGACGACTCATACGGTTTAGTTTCATTCATTACCGGTGATCGCC
>CAZIVN010000227.1:0-4025 GCA_964542685.1 uncultured Halobacteriales archaeon | reverse complement strand
CGCCGAGAAACTGGACGACGCCCTGGACAGCGCCGACGAGGCGTTGCAGGCGGCGCTGGACGTCTGAGCCGGGCGGTCAGACGCGGTTCGCCGTCGCGTCTCCCTCCAGTCCCAGCACCGCCGTCGCGGCCTCGCGCACCGCCGCCCGCTCGTCGGCGGGCCCGTACACCCCCAGCCGCCACTGTGCGCGCTGGGCCGCCTGCAACCCCTCGACGAGCGGCGACTGCTCGTGGAGGCGGCGGGGCTCGCCGTCGACGACGACCCGCGTCGAGGACTCCGGCATCGACGGGTCGCCGGGGCAGTCGAGCAGGACTGCGGTCTCGTCGATGCCGGCGCTGTCGGCGATTTCGCGTTCGGTCTCGCGGGTCTCGGCGTGGTCCAGGGCGAGGACCGCGTCGGGCACGTCCTCGCGGCCGACCCAGACCGCACGCTTGTAGAGGTCCCGGTCGATGAGGCGGCGGGCGGCGTCCTCGGTGGCGGGACACTCCCGGAGGGCGGCGAGCAGTTCGTCGTCGGTCAGGCGCGCGAACGTCGCGGCGTCGAGGTCCGTCTCGTCGAGCAGGCGCTCGCTGGCCCGCTCCAGGGTCGCCCCCGCGATGCGGGAGACGTGGTGACGGTAGACGGTGGCGTTCATCAGCGCGCGGGCCACGAGCAGGCTCTCGGCGCTGGGCACGTTGCCCTCCGACAGCGCGAGGTCGCCGTCGACGAACGTGAGCGTCCGGACCAGGCGGCCGGGGTCGATGGTGCCGTACGGGACGCCGGTGTGGTGGGCGTCCCGCACGAGGTAGTCCATCCGGTCGACGTCGAGTTCGCCCGAAACCAGTTGCCCGAGGCGGGTGTCGCCGGCGACGTGGTCGGCGACGACGCCGGGGTTCAGGCCGTGGGACTCCAGCACCTCGGCGATCTCGCCCGCGACGAGCAACTCCTCGACCTCGTCGTGGTGGCGGCCGAGACGGCGCTCGATCACCGGTTCGGTCTGGTGGCCGTAGGGGCCGTGCCCGACGTCGTGGAGCAGGGCGGCGGCCTCGACGGCCTCCGCTCGCGCACCGTCGACGCCCAGTTGCTCCAGCGCCCGCCGTGCCAGGTGGTACACGCCGAGGCTGTGCTCGAACCGGGTGTGGTTCGCGGAGGGGTAGACCAGTCGGACCGTCGACAGCTGCTTGACGTGCCGGAGCCGCTGGACGGCCCGGGTGTCCAGCAGGTCCCGCGCCGCCCCCTCGACGTCGACGTAGTCGTGGACGGCGTCCTTGATGGCGCGCATGGCTCGTCGGTGGGTGGCCGGGAGCAAAAGCGGGGCGGTTCGGACGTCGAGGTGGGTGCGCTCACCCGACTACCGACGGTCACGCGGGCAGCCTCGGACGCGCGACGGTGGCCGGCACGAACCTCCGGGGCGGGAATGGAAGGGGCCGAGCGGTCGACGGGGTAGGCGAAGCAAGCACCGAAGCCGAACGTAGTGAGGCGAGGCGCGCAGCGAGTCGTACCCCGTCGAGCGCGAGGGGGCTTCCGAGGAGGTCCTATCGGTAGCGGTCGGCGGTCGTCTCCGAGCGACACAGCGTCGCCACGCGACACGCCAGACATATGCCGACCGCGTGGGTACGACTCGACGATGCCGACCACCACCCGCGACGGCGTCGAACTGGCCTACGAGACCGCCGGCGACGGCCCGACCGTGGCGTTCGTCGGCGACGTCGGGGTCGGCGCCTGGCAGTGGGCTCGCCAGGTCGACGCACTGGCGGGGCCAGCCCGGACGCTCGTCTACGACCACCGCGGGACCGGACGGTCCGACGCCCCGCCGGGCCCGTACGCGATGGCGACGCTGGTCGGGGACTGCCGGGCCGTCCTCGGCGCAGCCGACGCGTTCGACGTCCACCTCGTCGGCGCGGGACTGGGAGCGCTCGTCGCACTCGAGTGTGCCCGCGACAGCGACCGCGTCGAGAGCCTGACGCTCCTCGGGACGGGCGTCGACCCGAGTGCCGCCGACCCCCTCGCGCTCGCGGCCGACCGCGACGACCCCGAGGCGCTCCGGGAGACGACCGAACGCGCGTTCGGACCGGAGTTCCCCGAGCGGTTCCCCGAAGCAGTGGCCGACGTCGTCGGCTGGCGCCGCGACGACGACGCCGACCCCGGGGGCTGGCGGGCACAGGTCGCCGCGCTGGAGGCGTACCGCCCCGAGGACCTCTACGAGGTGACCGTCGACGCACTGGTCCTCCACGGCACCGACGACGGCGTCTGGCCGCTCGACGGCGGCCGTGACCTGGCCCGGGAACTGCCGCGTGGGTCGTTCGACCGCGTCGAGGGCGCGGGCCACCTCCTCGCCGTCGAGGCCAGCGCCGCGGTCAACGACCTGCTGTACGACCGGGTCGCGGCGAGCGCCGACTGGACCGGCGGCTGATACGGTTTCGTTTCATCGATTACCGGTGCTCACCGGTCCCGTACGGGTTATCACCGGTAAACAGTGAAACGAAACCGTATGATACGCTCGGGTGGAACTGCTTCCCGGCGAGCTCCGGAGCGGACGGGAGCTCTCCGGGGATCGAGTACGACCGACCGCACGACGCCCCGTCGCTCGTCCCGGTACGCAGCCGAGCGACCCGGGACGACCGGACCGTTCGCGGTTCGCTCGCCAGTCCAAGGCTTTTCGCCCCTGGACGCCGTACGTTCACACATGACACGGAGTGACCTCGTCCGAGCCAGCGACCACCTCGACCGAGCAGCGTCTGCGGCCGACGCCGACCGCACCGACCGACTCCGCGACCAGGCGGCGACGCTACAGCGACTCGCGGACGCAGACCGCGGCGCCGACCACGGTCGACTCGCCCGGCACGAGCAGAAACTCAGGAGCATCGCCGACGGGGCGGACGAACGCGTCACCGAGGAGATCGACGAAGCGCTGGCGGCGATCAGTTCGTTCCGCGAGACCGTCGACGGCGTGTGACCGGTCCGGCGACCGCCGCGTCTCGAACGCCGCCGATCAGCAGACGTTCTTCGGCTTGACACCCATCCCCTCCAGCGTCTCGACGTAGTCGTCGTACGCGGCCGACAGGACCGCCGCCGCGGCGTCACTGGCCCGCTCCCACTCCGCGTCGGACGTACAGACCGTCTCCAGCAGGTCGAGCGCCGCGTCGAGTTCGTCCTCGACACCGGCCCGCAGGTCCCGGAACTCGTTCGCGGCCGTCGGGTCGGCGTTGCCGACGAAGAAGCCGACGAACTGCCCGACGTACGCCTCGACGACGACGTGTCTGGCGACCAGGCCACCCGCTCGCTCCGGGGTGTCCGCGAACTCGCGTAGCGTCTCGTACAGCGGTCGCGGCTCGCCGACCGCCGCCCCGTCCGCGACTGCGTCCCGCTGCTCTGCCGCGGTCTCGGCGGCCGCCGCGAACGTCTCGGCGGCCGCGCCGTCGGCGTCGTCAGCCCACGCGCCGAACGTCTCGGCGGCCGCCGCGGCGTCCGTGGCCGCCGCGGCGCGAACCGTCGTTTCCTCCATCTCCCCACCAGTCAGCGCGTACAGCGCCTTCGAGGAGCCGAGCCTGGACAGTTCCGTGTCGTGGTTCGCCCGGAGCCGATCGAGGAAGGCCTCGCCGTCCATGCGCAGCGGTACGGCCGCCGACGGCTTGTAAGTGGTCACGCCGGCAGACCAGTGCGTCGGTCGGCCGGCGCGTCGCTGGAGTCGGCGTCGCTCCGGTTCGAGACCGACTCCTTCGTTATGCTCGCTCGCGGGTCGCTTCGTTCCCCGCTCGCTTTTTCACGAGGCCTCGCTCCCTTCGGTCACTCGGCCTCGCCTTTCTCCGCGGGTCACTTCGCTCCCCGCTCGCTTTTTCACGAGGCCTCGTTCGCTCCGCTCACTCGGCCTCGCCTTTCTCCGCGGGTCACTTCGCTCCCCGCTCCGATTCGATGCTTCCCTCGCTCCGCTCAGTCAGCATCGCCCGTCTCTATCGGCGCGCCGACCAGATTGCCCCACTCGGTCCAGGAACCGTCGTAGTTGATGGTGTCGTCGTAGCCCAGCAGTTCGTGCAGGGCGAACCAGG
>CAZIVN010000226.1:0-4045 GCA_964542685.1 uncultured Halobacteriales archaeon | reverse complement strand
ACGGGTTCAACGTCGGCACCCAGGCGACGGCGCTGTCCGTCGGCGAGTCCGGCGAGATGTCCACGCTGGCCTTCGAGGGCGGCGCGCTCGGCCGCGTGGCGCTGAACACCACGCTCGCGATGGGCGCCGGCACCGTCGCCTCCACGGTCGTCACGACGATCCAGGACGGCAAGCCCGACCCGCTGTTCGCCGCCAACGGCCTGCTCGCCGGTCTGGTGGCGATCACGGGCGCTTGCGCCCACGTCACCTGGCCCGGTGGCATCGTCATCGGTCTGATCGGCGGGGCCCAGACCCCGCTCGTCTACCGGTGGGTCGTCGACAACCTTGGTATCGACGACGTCTGCGGGGTGTTTGCCGTCCACGGATCAGCGGGGTTCATCGGCACCATGCTCATCCCCTTCTTCGACGTCGCTGGGTTCTCCGCGGCCCAGCTCGCCATGCAGGTCGCGGGGACGCTCGTGGTCGGCACCTGGGGCGTGCTCACGACGATGCTCACGCTCGGAATCATCGGCGCTGTGGTCGGACTCCGGGTCGACGAGGACGAGGAGGAGACCGGCCTCGACCAGGGCGAACACGGGGTCTCCGCATACCCCGAGTTCACCGTCGAGTCCGGCGGCGAACCGACGGTCGCCGACGGGGGTCCGGTCGGCGAGGTCCGCACCGACGGCGGGTCCGAGGGGGGCGAGTAGATGGCAGCCAACGACGGGGACGTGAAGATGGTGATGGCCATCGTCCGTCCCGACAAACTCTCGGCGGTCAAGACGGCCCTCGCGGACGTCGGTGCACCCTCGCTGACGGTCACGGAGGTGTCCGGACGTGGGAGCCAACCGGCCAAGACGAGCCAGTACCGCGGCGAGGAGTACACCGTCGACCTCCACCAGAAGGCGAAAGTCGAGTGCGTCGTCGCCGACGTGCCGGCAGACGACGTCGTCGACGCCATCGCCGACGCGGCCCACACCGGCCACAAGGGCGACGGCAAGGTGTTCGTCCTCGACGTGGAGTCGGCGGTCCAGATTCGCACGGGAGACACCGGTCCCGAGGCGATCTGAACCGGGACCGGACGGAACCGCCACCACCGGGGATGGGCGGGGAAACCCGGGGGGACCGGGAGATCGAACTGGGGGACCGGGGAACGGTCGGCGGCAGGTGTGGCTGTTCGGAACGTCGTCGGTCGTGGACCGACAGCCGAGAGCGCGGCGAGACGGGCGCCACAGTGAAAATACCAAGGTGATCGGCCATGAGAACTTTTATACTGCAAATCGATGGTCGTGTCATCGGGGGACTATGGGATCGATAACGCCAGCGACCGACCACGACATCATGGAGGCGACGCGTTCGGAACTGGCGGCCGACGGCTTCGTCGACCTCACGCTGGACGGGGTGGCCGTCACGGCGGAAGTGTCGCCGAGTCTTGTCCGGGGAGAGTACGACTCGCCGGCCGCTCTGGCGCAGTCGTTCGTCGAGTACGAACGGGACCGCCTCGCGGAGTTCCTGATGACCGCGAGCGACGACCCGCGGACGCGACTGCGCGAACTGCTCGAACTGACCGTCGGCCTGACGGAGTTCTCCGAGGACGAACTCGTCCCGGCGTACCTGGAGATGTACGGCCGGGCCTGTCACCACACGGGCCTGTGCGACGCGCTTGACGCCTTCGAGTCGGACATGCACCAGGCGCTGGTCGACACCGTCGAGCGCGGCGTCGAAACCGGTGTGTTCCGCGACTGCGACGCCGACGCCGTCGCGACGATGATCTTCGCCGCCCACGAGGCCGTGATCGGCCAGCGGGCTCTGGGCGTCGACGACGCGTACATCCGGGACGCACTCGACGAGGTCGTCCTCTCGCAGGTCAGGCCGCGGTCCCCGGCCGACGACTGATACGGTTTCGTTTCATCTATTACCGGTGAAAAACGCGTACGTAGCCAGTTCTCACCGGTAAACAGTGAAACGAAACCGTATGAAACCGTCCCCTGCGGGACGGACTCGCCGGACCCGCAGTTCTTAGTGGTCGCCGCCCTACCGTCGCGTATGCCGCGACTTCCGTCTCTCGCCGGACGTCACCCTCCAGGCCGGCGATCACCGCCCCCGCGCCGTCGCGACCGCTCGGGGGTGCCGTCGGCGTGACCCCGAGCCTGTCGGTCTTCCCGGAGCGCGCCCTGGCGGACGAGGTCCTCGAACTGACCGGAACCGGGTTCGAACCGGGGCGTCGCGTGACGCTCCGCGCCCGGACCGCCACCGATCACGGCACCTGGGAGGCCCGTGCGACGTTCGTCTCCGACGACGAGGGGGACGTCTCGCCCGCCGCGCAGGCGCCCGTGGAGGGGGCATACGACGGCGTCCGGCCGATGGGACTGTTCCAGTTCGCCCGTCCGGTCGACGACGCGGACGTTGACCCGCCGACGACCCGAATCGACGCCGTCGTCGACGACGAGGTGGTCGCGACGGCGACCTGCGAGCGGCGGTTCGTCGCCGACGGCGTCGAGTTCGTCGACGTCGACCACGACCGCCTGGTCGGGACGCTCCTGATGCCGCCGGGCGAGGGCCCACACCCCGGCGTCGTCTTCCTCGGCGGGTCCGGCGGCGGCGTCCCGCTCGGACCGCGGGCGTCCCTGCTCGCCTCCCGGGGGTACGCCGTGCTCGCACTGGCGTACTTCGGCGAGCCGGGCCTGCCCGGCGACCTGGTCGAGGTGCCACTGGCGTACTTCGACGCGGCCGTCGACTGGCTGTCGCCGCGGGCGGCCGTCCGCTCGGAACCACTCGGCGTCGTCGGGGTGTCCCGGGGCAGCGAGGCGGCCATCCTGCTCGGTGCACGCCGGGACGAGGTCCGAACGGTCGTCGCCGTCGCGCCGGGGGCCCACGCGTTCCAGGGACTCGCGTCGCCGCTCCCGGACACCTCGGCCTGGAGCGAGGACGGTGACCCGACGCCGTACGTCCCCGTTCGCTGGAACCTGCTCGACACGCTCCGTCTGGCGGTGAACGTCCTGCTGGCCCGCCCCAACGAGTTCCGGGACGCCTACGCCGGTGGCCTGGCCGACGCCGACGAGTCGGTCCGCGAGGCCGCCGCACTCCCGGTCGAGGACGTCGGCGGGCCGATTCTCCTGATCTCGGGCGGCGACGACGACTGCTGGCCGAGCGCCGCGTTCGGCGACCGTCTGCTCCGACGCCTCGACGAGGCCGACTACCCCCACGAGTACGAGCACCTCGTCACCGAGGACGCCGGCCACGCCGTCTCGGCGGCGTACCTGCCGGTGTTCGACCGCCAGGTCGCCGGCGACGGACGGTTCAGGCTGGCGATGGGTGGCACGCCGGAGGGGTACGCCCGGGCCGACGCCGAGTCCTGGCCGCGCCTCCTCGCGACGCTGGAACGCGGCCTGTGCCGGGACCTCGACCGGGAGTTCGCGACCGAGGAGTGACCTGCCGTCGCCGACTCCCTCGTCAGGCCTTTGTCTCCCCGCTTCGAACTCCCGGCCATGACCGACGAGCGTTCGCGCGATCTGTACGACCGCGCCCTGTCCGTCCTCCCCGGCGGCGTCAACTCCGCGGTCCGAGCGGCCGTCGAGCCGTACCCGGAGTTCGTCGAACGCGGCGACGGCGGCCACGTGATCGACGTCGACGGGAACCGCTACATCGACTACGTGATGGGACTGGGACCGCTGCTGTACGGCCACGACCTGCCGGACCCGGTCGTCTCGGCGGTCCAGCGCCACGTCTCCCGGGGGCCGATGTACGGCCTGCCGACCGAGGTCGAGGTGGAACACGCCGAGTTCGTCGCCCGGCACGTCCCCAGCGTCGAGATGCTGCGGTTCGTCAACAGCGGAACTGAGGCGACGGTGTCGGCGGTGCGCCTGGCCCGCGCCCACACCGGACGGGACAAGCTCGTCGTCATGCAGGGTGGCTACCACGGTGCCCAGGAGTCGACGCTCGTCGAGGGTGACGCCGACCACCCCCACCCGTCCAGTCCCGGCGTCCCCCAGGACTTCGCGAAACACACGCTCCCGGTCCCGTTCAACGACGTCGACCGCGCCGTCGAGGTGTTCGAGGCCCACGG
>CAZIVN010000225.1:0-4088 GCA_964542685.1 uncultured Halobacteriales archaeon | reverse complement strand
GCGCGAACGCGCCGACGACCAGCAACTCGCCCAGGCCGTCCGCGCGATGGACGACTGCCGGACGACGGCCAACGAACTGGCCGAGCGCGCCACGGAGTGGGGCCGGACGCTGTTCGACGACGTGGAACCGGGCGTCGATGGGGCGCGTGACCTCGCCACTCGCGCGGCCGAGACGGCCGGCGAGCGTGCGGCGGTCGACCTCGCGGAGCGTGTCGCGGGCCTGGCCGACGAGGCCGACCGTCTCCGCTCGTTCGTGGAGCGCGAGGCCCCCTCCGTCGCCCCGAACCTCGCGGCGCTCGCCGGACCGGTCCTCGCCGCCCGGTTGGTCTCGCTGGCCGGCGGCCTGGAGGCACTCGCGAAGAAGCCATCGGGTACCCTCCAGGTTCTCGGGGCCGAGGACGCACTGTTCGCCCACCTCCAGGGGTCGGCGCCGTCGCCGAAACACGGCGTCATCTACACCCACGAGGCGGTCCGTGGCACCAGACCCGAGGACCGTGGGTCGGCATCCCGCGCGCTGGCCGGCAAACTGACCATCGCGGCACGGATCGACCACTACTCCGGTGACCGACGACCGGAACTGGACGAGGAACTGGCCGACCGCATCGAACGGATCCGCGCCCGGGAGGGAGACGCGTGAGCCTCCCCGACGGCGTCACACGGCGGACGGTCGACGGCGACGAGCGACTGGCGACCCGCGGCACGACGGTGTACGGCGAACCGACGGACGGCGACTGGCGGTGCTGGGACGCGAACCGCTCGAAACTCGGGGCAGCCCTCGAACTCGGCATGGACGTCGGACTGGCACCCGAGGCGACGGTGCTGTATCTCGGTGCGGCCAGTGGCACCACCGCGAGCCACGTCGCCGACGTGGCCGGACCGACCTACGCCGTGGAGTTCGCCCCCAGACCCGCGGCGGACCTCCTGGACGTCGCCGCGGACCGCGAGCGCCTGTTTCCCCTGTTGAAGGACGTCCGCTACCCGGAGCGGTACGGCCACGTCGTGGAGGCGGACTGCGACCTGATCGTTCAGGACGTCGCCACCCGGGACCAGGGGGCGGTGGCGACGCGCAACGCCCGCTTCCTGGCCGGGGACGGGCGCCTGTTCCTCGCCGTCAAAGCACGGAGCGAGGACGTGACGGCCAGTCCCGAGGCCGTCTTCGACCGCGTTCTGGACGACCTGGCGACCCACTACGACGTCCTCGCGACGGAACGCCTGGAGCCGTACCACGACGACCACCTGGCCGTCGTGGCGCGGCCCCGGGAGACGGACGACGACTGACGGCCTGCGCTCGTGTGTCCGGACTGCCGTCACTCCAAACCCTATTTATCCCGGCCCCCGTATGCCGGAGTCGATGGAACAGGGGTCTGCCGAGTCGTTCACCGAGACCGGCACGCTGGGCGTCGAGGAGGAGTTCTTCGTCGTTGACGGACGGGGTCGGCCGACCGCCGGGACCGACGAACTCGTCTACGAGTCCACGCCGCCGCCGCTGCTCGCGGACCGACTCGACCACGAACTGTTCAAGTGTGTCATCGAGACGGAGACGCCGCTGATCGAACGCCGGTCCGAGGCCGACGAGGTGGTCAGGTCCGTACGGTCGGCACTGGTCGAGCACGCCGCGGACCACGGGTTCGGGGTCGCCGCGGCGGGGCTGCACCCGGCCGCGAAGTGGCGATACCTGTGTCACGCCGAGAAGCCACGGTACCGGTCGCAACTAGACCGCATCCAGTTTCCGCAACAGCGGAACACGACGGCGGGCGTCCTCGTCCGGGTCGGCGTCGACGACGCGGACAAGGCCACGTGGGTGGCGAACGAGACCCGAAAGTACCTCCCACCGCTGCTGGCGCTGTCGGCCAACTCCCCGTTCTGGGAGGGGTTCGACACTGGCCTGGCCTCGGCGCGAGCGCGAATCTTCGAGGCGCTCCCGAACACCGGGATGCCAACGCGCTTCGAGGACTTCGAGTCGTACCGTCGGTTCGAGAAGCGGATGATCGAGACAGACTCCATCCGGGACAGGGGGGAACTCTGGTACGACGTCCGGCCCCACACGGAGTACGGAACGGTCGAGGTCCGGACGCCGGACGCACAGGCCGATGCCGACGTCGTCGTCGCGTTCGTGGAGTACGTCCACGCACTGATCGTCGACCTCGCCGAGCGATACGAGGACGGGGAGTCGGGCGACGGCTACCGTCGGGAACTACTCGACGAGAACAAGTGGCGAGCGATTCGCCACGGACGCGACGCCGCCTTCGTCGAACCCGACGGGACCGTCACGGATCTGGAGACGTGGGTCCGGCGGGAGTCGGGGCGGCTCGGCGTCGACGGCATCGAGGCGGTGTACGAGGCAGAAAGCGGCGCCGCGCGGCAGCGTCGCCTCCGGGAGACGGCGGGGCTCGACGAACTCTGCCGTGACCTCGAGTTGTGAGGACAAACAAGACATTTTTACCTGCGTAGGTCTTTCGTCGTATCTGAGAGGACACATGGCTACCGACGACTCCGGATCCGACGACGATGCGGGTACAGACGACGCGGGACTCGAGGCGACCGACGACGAGGGCCGAACGTCGCGCGAGCGACTCGAAGAGGGTGCCGACCGTGCAGTCGAGGAGTTCGACCGGCGCGTGATCGACCTGTTGTCGTGGCTGCTCGACACCGAGACGCGGGCGAAGATCTACATCTACCTGCACCAGAACCCCGCGAGCACGAGCGAGGAGGTCGCGAAGGGCACCGGACTGTACCCCAGCACCGTCCGCGAGGCACTGGCGGCGCTGACCGAGGAGGAGATCGTCGAGCGCGAGAAACGGGAGGCGAGCGGCGCCGGAAACAACCCCTACGAGTACACCGCGATCAACCCCAGCGACCTCGTCGGCGGCATCGTCGGGCAGGTCCAGGAGGAACTCAACGCGGTGTTCAACCTGGACTCGTACGTCGGCCGCGACGACGAGGACGAACCCGTCTCCGATCCGGTCACGATCACTGTCGACGAGGAGTCGGGCGACGAGTCCGACGACGACGCCTGATCTTCGACTCTTTTTTCAGTCCGCCCCCCTGTTGTGTGTCGTATGGACGTGGCGCTGGGCGGGACCTTCGACCCCGTACACGACGGACACCGCGCGCTGTTCGACCGCGCGTTCGAGCTCGGCGACGTCACCGTCGGCCTCACGAGCGACGACCTGGCGCCGAAGACCCGATCGATTGACCGCCACGTGCGTTCGTTCGACGAGCGCCGCGACGACCTCGAGGCGGAACTGGCGGCGTTCGCCGACGAGTACGACCGCGAGTTCGTCGTCCGTGAACTGACCGAACCGACGGGCATCGCGACCGAACCGCGGTTCGACTACCTGGTCGTCTCGCCGGAGACGGCCGCCACCGGCGAGCGCATCAACGAGATTCGCGCCGAGCGCGGCCACGACCCGCTCGACATCGAGGTGGTCCCGCACGTCTACGCCGAGGACGGCGAGATCATCTCCAGTACGCGGATCGTCCGCGGCGAAATCGACGAACACGGCAACAGCACGCCGGATCGCGCCGGGCGGAAACCCGCGGAGTGATACGGTTTAGGTTTCATCTATTACCGGTGATCGCCCGTACCGTTCTGGCCTTTACCGGTAAACAGTGAAACTAAACCGTATGAAACGAGGCCGTCCGAGTCACCACGACGGCGGCTGGAGCCCGGCGTCTTCCAGGAGGCCCTTCCAGCGGGACTGGACGCTGATTCGCGAGACGTCCGCGGCGTCCGCGACCCTGGTCTGTGGTCGCTCCTCGCCCGCGACGAGCCCGCCCGCGTACACGCTCGCGGCCAGCGTCGGGCGAATCGACCGTTCGGAGTCGACCGGCATCTCCGAGAGGAACAGCTCCGTCGCCACCGACCGTGTCTCGCTGCTCAACTCCAGGCGGTCCGCGACCCGGTCGAGTTCCGCAAGCCACTCCTCGTGTTCGACCCGGTCGCGTGCACTGTGCATGACTCGGCTATGGTCCTCCGCGGACCTAAAGCCTCGGGCGACAGCGACAGATTCTTGCCCGAACCGCGGGAAGGAACGACCGAGCGCGGGTAGCCAAGCGGTCAACGGCGCAGCGCTTAGGACGCTGTC
>CAZIVN010000224.1:0-4112 GCA_964542685.1 uncultured Halobacteriales archaeon | reverse complement strand
CTCGGCGAACTCGGCATCGGAATGAACCGCGACATCGACCGCTTCACCTACAACACACTGTTCGACGAGAAGATGGGCGACACCGTCCACATGGCGCTCGGGCGAGCCTACGAGTACAACGTCCCGGAGGGCATGGAGCGCAACGAGAGCGCGGTCCACATGGACATGATCGTCGACATGAGCGAGGACAGCTACATCGAGGTCGACGGCGAGGTCGTCCAGCGCGACGGGACGTTCGTCTTCGAGGAGTAGGGAGACGCGACCGAAGGGAGCGTCTCCGAAATACCGAGCGGGGAGGAAGCGACCCGCGAGGAGTAGGGAGATTCCGGCGGAACCTCGTCCCGAAACGGCGAACGACGCGTACGGTGGCGAGCGACCGCGTACCTGGCGGGACGGACGCTGCAGTCGGGAAAGACATACAACCGGACCACCCGAACGGCGCGCATGGACGACCGCATCACGTTCGTCGCCGTCGCCGCCGTCGTGTTCGTGTTCACCGCCGGCAGCGGCGCCCTCCTGTTCGAGCCGGACGTCGTCGTCACGGCACCGACGAGCCTCGTCGCGTTTGTCATCAGTTGGCCGGTCGCGTACTGGCTCGTCTACCGCTCGGACGCGACGTCCTCGCCAGAGTGGGACCGCGGGTGAGTTCCTCTCACGGGGGAGACGACCGGCTGCCGCCGGACCCACCTTTTTGTCCGTCCGGGCCCCCCACGGTCCTATGGACGGCATCCACGACGTCGGCGGCATGGACGGGTTCGGGTCCCTGCCGCCGGACGAACCGGAGGACGCCCCGACGTTCCACGATGACTGGGAGGGGCGGGTGTACGCACTGTTCGTCGCGGGGCTCGCAGCGGACGCGTTCACGCTGGACGAGTTCCGCCACGCCGTCGAGCGACTCCCGCCGGAGTTCTACCTCGACGCGACGTACTACGAGCGCTGGCTGGCGGCCATCGAGGACCTGCTGACGGACGCCGAGGTGGTGGACGACGTCGATCTGGCCGAGGCAGTCGCGGCCTTCGAGTCGGGTGATGCGTCGGTCCCGGAGACGGCGAGTCCGTCGCTGGCCGAAATCGAGGCCGGACGGGCCGAGAGTTACGACACCGGCGGGGCGGACGTAGACCCCGCGTTCACCGAGGGCGACGCCGTGCGAGTGCGAAAGCGCCACCCCGAGGGCCACACGCGCTGTCCGCGCTACGTTCGCGGGATCGTGGGCGAGGTCACCGCCTACCGCGGCGGGCACGTGTATCCGGACGCGAACGCCCACGGGGAGTTGCGCCACGAACCGCTGTACAACGTCCGGTTCGACGCCGCCGACGTCTGGGGTCCGGGGGAGACGGACGCCGACGCGGTCCGGATCGAACTGTGGGAACCGTACCTGGAGGCCGCCGATGACTGACGACGTCGCACCGCTCCGCGAGCGCGACCCGGAGGCGCGAGCGCGGGCCCTGCAGTCGCTGCTGACCGAGGCGGGACTGCTCAGCAGCGAGGCGGTCGACGACGTAATCGCCCACTACGAACAGGAGGTGGGACCGATGATCGGTGCGACGGCCGTCGCACGGGCCTGGACGGACGAGCGCTACCGGGAGCGCCTGCTCTCGGACGGCCTCGACGCCGTGCAGGAACTCGACGACGTCGACGTCGACGACGGGATGGAACTGCGGGTGGTCGAGAACACGCCGGAGGTCCACAACCTGGTCGTCTGTACGCTGTGTTCGTGTTACCCCTGGGCGGTGCTGGGACTGCCGCCGACGTGGTACAAGACGCCGGCCTACCGGTCGCGAGCGGTCGACGAACCGCGGGCGCTGTTGCGCGAGGCGTTCGACACCGAGATTCCCGACGGCGTCGACCTGGAGGTGTGGGACAGCAACTCCGAGGTCCGGTACATGGTGTTGCCCCAGCGGCCGCCGGACACCGAGGATCACGACGAGGCGGCGCTCCGCGACCTGGTCACGCGCAACGCGATGATCGGGGTCGAACGACTGGCATGAGCGGGGACCCGCCGAACCCCGAGGCCGACCCCGCCGAGGAACGGACGTTCGACGAACCGTGGCAGGCCCGCGCGTTCGCGCTCGCAGTGGCCCTGACCGACGAACGAGACGTCGACTGGGAGCGGTTCCAGTCGCGACTGGTCGCCGAAGTCGATGAGTCGACGGCGACGGACGTCGAGGACTCCGAGGCGGCGTACTACCGACAGTGGCTCGCGGCCCTCGAGCGCCTGCTGGTGGAGGAAGCCTTGGTCGAACCGGGAACGCTCCGGGACCGCGTCGACGCGTTCGAGGCGGGCGACCGGACGGCCCACGAGTTCGTCCAGGGGAACCCACACGGCCACGCGGAGCGACTTCCGGAGGACCACGCCGAGGGGAGCACCCACGACCACGGCGACCACCACCACGACCACTGAGCGGTCGACTCCCGACGCCGTACCTCACCCGATCCGGTAGCTCACGGCGATACCCTCCCCGAGCGGCAACACGACCGTCTCGAAGGCCGGATCCGCCCGAACCCGGTCGAGGTAGGCCACGATGCCGGCGGTCGACTCGTCCAGGTCGCCGGGGTCGTCACCCTCCAGGTGGGCCAGGATGGCGTCCGTGTCGAGGGGGCCGGCCGCGATGGCGTTGTCGGCGATGACGACGCCACCCTCGGGCACCTTCGACCGAACCGCCTCGAACGCCTCGACGTATCGGTGTTTCTCGTTGTCGATCAGGACGGCGTCGAACGGGCCGTCGTAGGTCTCGACGGTCACCAGGGCGTCGCCGAGTTCGAACCGGGCGCGGTCGGCGTACCCACCCGCCGCGAGGTAGTCTCGTGCCATGTCGAGTTCGTCCGCGTCGACTTCGGTGAGGACCACCTCGCCGTCGGCCGGGAGGGCGCCGGCGAACCAGTACGCGGAGTAGCCGAACCCGGAGCCGAACTCGAACACCCGTTGGGCGTCGACCATCCGGGCGAGGAGGCGGAGCGTCGCACCAACCTCCGGGCCGACGTGGGGGAAGTCCGCGGCCTCGGCGTACTCGTGCATCTCGACGAGCGTCTCGTCCGGGGCCGGTGCCGCGGCGCGGACCAACTGTCGGAGCCGATCCGGGAGGACGTCGCTCATACGACAACCCTGGGACCCCGGGTTCTTGGGGGCACCGGTCGGGGCGCCGACGGGGCACCCCCGACGGCCGACGAGGGGTGGGCGAGCGTCGGCGAGAACCGCGAGCAACAACGCCTTTGAGTCGCCCCCGAGTAGCCGCCAGGCATGACCGACGACAGCGAGGACCCGAACGCGGAGGTACAGTACCACCTCGAGGTGGGTCCGGACGACGTCGCCGACAGCGTGTTGCTCCCGGGCAATCCCGAACGCGTCGACAAGGTCGTCTCCTTCTGGGACGACCACGAGGAGCGGGCCTCCCACCGCGAGTACCGGACGGCGACGGGCACCCACGACGGCGTCCCCATCTCCGTCACCTCGACGGGCATCGGGTCGCCGTCGGCCGCCATCGCCGTCGAGGAACTCGCACGCGTCGGCGTGGAGACGTTCATCAGAGTGGGCTCCTGTGGCGCCATCCAGCCCGAGATGGACGTCGGCGACCTGGTCATCACGACGGGGGGCGTCCGCCAGGAGGGGACCAGCGACGAGTACGTCCGCGAGGACTACCCCGCGACGGCCGACGGCGAGGTCGTCGCGGCGCTTGTCGCCGCCGCCGAGCGTCTGGGCTACGACTACCACACCGGTCTGACGATGTCCGCGGACTCCTTCTACACCGGCCAGGGACGGCCGGGCTTCGAGGGTTTCGAGGCCCAGGGCAGCGACGACCTCGTCGAACACCTCAAGAACGCGAACGTCAAGAACATCGAGATGGAGGCCAGTGCCATCCTGACGCTGGCGAACCTCTACGGCCTGCGGGCGGGTGCGGTCTGTACGGTGTACGCCAACCGCGAGACGGGCGAGTTCCGGACGGAAGGCGAGAACGAGGCGTCGGAGGTGGCCTCGCTGGCGGTGACGTTGCTCGCCAGGATGGACGAAGTCAAGGCCGAGGCAGGCGCTGACCGGTGGCACGCCGGTCTGAGCCTGGAGTAGCGGGCAACCCGGCGGGCTTACTCCTCGTCCTCGTCGTCGCCCAGCAACCGCG
>CAZIVN010000223.1:0-4112 GCA_964542685.1 uncultured Halobacteriales archaeon | reverse complement strand
GGCGATCACCGGTAAACAGTGAAACTAATCCGTATCAAACGACCGGCGTCTCGACGTCCACGTCGGCCGCCTCGCGCCACGAGTACTCTGGCGACCAGTCGAGGAGGCGTCGGGCCTTCCCGACGTCGTAGGCCGAGTCCTCGCCCACGACGCTCGACGGGTCCGGAACCGTCCCGTAGTACGCCTCGAACAGGTCCACCAGCGGGCGGCCCAGGGCGTTGTCGGCCGCCACGCAGTTGAACGCCTCGTGTCCCTCGAACCCGGCGTCCAGGGCGGCCTCGACCATGCTGGCCACGTCGCGGGCGTCGACGTACGACCAGAAGTTCCCCGCGCCGGCGCCGAGGTCATCGACGTACGCCGGGTCACGACAGGGGTACTCGCCTGGCGTCTGGATCCAGGACGGTCGCAGCGACGTGACCGTGACGTCGTCGCGGCGCGCGACCGTCTCACCGATCTCCTCGGCGACGACCTTCGAGAGCCCGTACGGGTCCTCGGGGACGAGCGGGTGCGTCTCCGGAATCGGCAACGCGTCCGGGAGGGGCGTCTCCTCGGCGAAGAAGAAGCCGTAGGCACCGTCCGAAGAGGCCTGGACGATTCGGGCACCGATCCGTCCGGCGGCGGTGAGGACGGCGTGGGCCGCGAGCGTGTTGTTCCGGTAGCAGTCGACGCCCGGGTGCCGACCGGCGACGGGAATCGCGGCCCAGTGGACGACCGCGTCCGGGTCGAGGGCAGTGAGGACGTCGAACGTCGCGCCGGCGTCGGTGAGGTCGAGTCCCCGGTAGTCTGCGGCGGGGTGGCCGTCGGGGCCGGGGTGGTCGCGGTCCAGGACGGTGACGCTGTGCGAGGCGGCGAGTCGGTCGACGATCCAGCGGCCGGTCTCTCCTCGGCCGCCCGTGACGACGACGTGCATGCCTCCACCTCGGTCCGATCGGTCCAAAGCCTGGTGGTCGGGGCCGGAATCGCCGGAGCGGCCGTGCTACTCTCCGTAGTCGGCGCGTCGGCGGGGTGCGAGCAGGTAGTCGACGGAGACGCCCTCGGTCGGATCGAACGAGAGCGACAGGGGTGCCTCGGTGCCGACGTCGAGGTCCACCGTCGTCTCCGAGGGCATCGCGCGACACATCGAGTCCAGGTACGACAGCGAGAACAGCGACGTGACGTCTGCCCCCTCGAACCGGTCCAGGTCCGCCGCCGGGAGACGCAAGGACGCTTCGTCGGTGTCGCCCTCCGCCCGGACGACGACGGCGGGGTCCTCAGTCTCCACGCCGACGGCGACGTGGTCACCGACCATCTCGGCGGCGCCGACGCCCCGGTCGAGACGTTCTGCCCGGAGCGACGCGGCGGCGGGCAGGTCGTACTCCATGTCGTCGGGGTCCGGCGGTTCGCGCACGCTGTCCGGGTCCAGAAGGGCGAGACTGTACGAGAGGTCGTCGATAGCCACCCGGAGGCGTCGGGTCTCCGGATCCAGGACCATCTCGACGACGTCGTCCCGGTCGCCGACGCCGACGACGTCCAGGAACCGTTCGAGGTCGAGACCGAACCGCCCGCTGTCGGTGCGATACGTTCCGAACGCATCGGCGCCGACCCGGACGTCGACCAGTGCGACCGTCGCCGGGTCCGTCGCGGCGACGCGGAGGCCCGCCTCGTCGAACCGGACGCGACACTCCTCGACGAGCGCGGCGACCGGGTCGAGTGCGGTCAACAACCGCTCGGCCGGCAGTGTCGCGTGGAACGTCGTCGACTCGATTCCGCCGGCCGCGTCGAGGACCGTCTCACTCATACCCGGACGTCTCCCGAGGTCGTACAAGAACGTTTTTCTCCCTAAATTGGTATATACTTGGATTCTAATTACGTATTTTTATATAGTATTATCTTTATACTCGAAAACCGAGTATGACTGGCGATCGCCCTCGCGGCATCCTGACCCCTGCTGACCGTGCCTACCTCCTCGGCGACCGGGAGTACGACAGCGAGCAGACGGCCCGGAACGTGCGTGCCAGGATTCGGGACCGGATCGAGGCCGCGACGTACGACTTCGAGACGCTCGTCGAGGGGCTTGACGAGCGAGACAGACGTCTGGTGTTCGACGAGCGCTTCGGGGCGGAGAGCGGCGCCGGGGCGTTCGACGCACTGGTGTCCGCCGTGGCTTTCCTCTACCTGGCCGTCGGCGACACGGACGTCGGCTTCGAGACGGTCCTCGCGGAGGGCATCAACGTCGCGGAGGCCACCGAAGACCGCGTGGCGACGGTGGACTTCTCCGTCTCGCGTGCCGAGCGATCGCCGGAGGCACTCCGGCGCAAACTGGAACTCGGCGAAGACCTGACGCTGACCGAAATCGCGGCACTGCAAGAGAGCGACGAGGTCTCCGAGAGCGAACTGGCGAGGTACCTCGGCGAGGAGCGGGCGGCCGACGTCGAGGACGGCCGGATCCAGTCCAGGGTGACCGACTTCTGAGGAACCCCTCCAATCCGATGCGGGTCCAGGCCTCCCGTAGAGCGGTACATCCCGGCAGGCGCGACGGACTCCACAGTCGATAAATCCCCCGGGGTCGACAGTCGGGACATGGCGTCAGCCGAAACCGTCCAGTCGACCTACGAGGAACTCCTGGAGCGCTACGAGCGCATCAGCGCGATCAACGGTGCGTCGGGCGTTCTGGGCTGGGATCAGCAGGTGATGATGCCCGACGAGGGCACGCCTGCCCGGTCCCAACAGCTCTCCGCCCTGTCCGGCATCAGCCACGACCTTCTCACCGACGAGGAGTTCGGTGCCCTCCTCGACGAACTCGAGGACGCGGACCTCGACCCGGACCAGGAGGCGGTCGTTCGCGAACTACGATTCAGCTACGACCGTGCCGTCGAGGTGCCGGAGGACCTGGTGCAGGAACTGACCGAGACCAGCAGCGGTGCCCAGGGAACCTGGCAACAGGCAAAGGCCGAGGACGACTTCGAGTCGTTCGCGCCGACCCTGGAGAAGATTCGCGACCTCCACGTCGAGCGCGCGAACCACATCGACCCCGACGAGAACCCCTACGTCGTCCTCCACGAGGGCGGCGAGCGGGACATCCCCCTGGAGAAAGTCGAGGACATCTTCGAGACGCTCCGGGAGGAACTCGTCCCGCTGATCGCCGACATCAAGGAGAACGGCGACGACCTGCCGGCGCCGTTCGCCGAGCGCGGGCCCTACGACCCCGAGAAACAGGAGGCCCTGTCGCGTGACGCGCTCGACCTCCTTAATTTCGACTGGGATCGTGGCCGCCTGGACACGTCGCCCCACCCGTTCACCTCGGGCAACCAGTTCGACTGTCGGATCACGACCCGGTTCCGGGAGGACGACTTCGGCGGGTCGCTGACCGCGACGATTCACGAGTTCGGCCACGCGACCTACCAGCTCGGCCTGCCCCAGGACGAGTTCGGCAACCCCCTCGGCCAGGCCCGATCCGCGGGCGTCCACGAGTCCCAGTCCCGGTTCTGGGAGAACCACGTCGGGCGAACCGAGGAGTTCTGGGAACTGTTCCTCCCAACGGTCAAGGAGCACTTCCCGGAACTGGAGGACGTCACCGTCGACGAGGCATACGCCGCGGTCAACCGCATCTACCCGGACAACCTGATTCGCGTCGAGGCCGACGAACTCACCTACCACATGCACATCATGCTCCGGTACGAGATCGGTCGGCAGTTCGTCGAGGGTGAGATCGACGCCGAGGAGATTCCCGAGCGCTGGAACGAGAAGATGGAGGAGTACCTGGGCGTCACGCCCGACACCGACACGAACGGCTGCCTCCAGGACATCCACTGGACGAGCGGCTTCGCCGCGTTCCAGGGGTACACCCTCGGCTCCGTGTTCGCGGCCCAACTGGACGCCGCAATGCGCCGTGAGATCGACGACGTCGACGAGAAGATCCGCAACGGGGAGTTCGAACCGATGCTCCAGTGGATGCGCGAGAACGTCCACAGCCACGGTCAGCGCTACCGCGCCGACGAGCTCATCGAGGAGGCGACCGGCGAACCGCTGACCGCGGAGTACTTCGTCGACTACGCCACCGAGAAGTTCGAGAACCTGTACGGACTTTGACTTCCTCCCCGCCGTGAACGGCGAGGATTCCTCCGTGGGTAATC
>CAZIVN010000222.1:0-4124 GCA_964542685.1 uncultured Halobacteriales archaeon | reverse complement strand
TCCAGGAAGACCTCCAGGAGTTCCGCCAGAACCCGCCGGAGCCGACGCTCGACGAGCAGCTCGCGAAACTGGAGTCGATGAGCGAGTCGGAGGTCCGAAACGTCACGACGACGGTGCTGTCCGGCGACGGTCCGGGCGGTGACAGGGCTCTCCAGCTGATGCCGACGGGCTACGAGCCGGGGAGCGCCACGGCCTCGGCCCGGATGTTGTTCGTAACCCAGGAGACCCAGGGTGGCCCGGCGAACGCCCCGCAGGCCCAGGACGAGCGGATCAGCGACGCCCAGTTGCGCATGCAGTCGCTCGCGGGCGACGTCTCGGGCGGCGAGGAGTACGTCGTGTTCGGCTTCGGCGTCATCAACGAGGAGATATCCCAGTCCCAGACCGACTCGTTGCAGATCGTCGGCCCGCTGGCCCTGCTGTTCGTGTTGCTGACGCTCCTGATCGCCTACCGTGACCTGCTGGACATCGTGCTGGGCGTGTTCGGCATCGGTCTCGTGCTCGTGTGGACGTGGGGCTTCATGGGCTGGACCGGCATCGCGTTCAACCAGATCATGATCGCCGTGCCCGTGTTGCTGATCGGGCTCTCGATCGACTACGCGATCCACATCTTCATGCGCCACCGCGAGGCGCGGGCCGACGACAACGGTGCCGAGACTCCGCGGTCGTCGATGCGCGTCGCACAGGCCGGTGTCGGCGTGGCGCTGATCTGGGTGACCGCGACGACGGTGATCGGCTTCATGTCGAACCTGATCAGTCCTCTTGGACCCATCGGGGACTTCGGCGTCGCGAGTTCGGCCGGGATCGTCGCCACCCTGCTGATCTTCGGGCTGTTGATCCCGGCGCTGAAGGTCGAGATCGACGGGTTCTTCGAGGCCAGACTCGGCTGGGACCGCGAGAAACGTGCGTTCGGGACCGGCGGCGGGGCCTTCAGTCGGGTGCTCGCCTTCGGCTCGGACGCGGCCCGTAGAGGGCCGCTCGCAGTCATTCTCGTGGCCCTCCTCCTGACGGGGGCCGGCGCGGCCGGCGCCACGCAGGTCGACACGAGCTTCGAGAACTCGGACTTCCTGGCCGAAGAGCCACCGGACGTGCTCTACGACCTCCCCGAACCGATCAAGCCCGGGCAGTACAGCGCGAAGGAGAACCTGAACTACACCTACAACAACTTCCAGTCGCCGGACCAGCAGGCACAGATACTGATAAACTCGACCGATGGGAGCGTGGGGAGCGTCGCGACTGCGGACACGCTCCGGCGCCTGGATGCCGCCGAAGCGGACCTGCGAACGCAGGACCGCTACTCCGACACGGTGTTCATCGGCGCCAGCGGCGAGGCGAACGTCCTGAGTCCGCTGACGGTGATGCATGACGTCGCCGCTCGCAACGCGTCGTTCAACGAGTCGTTCACCGCGGCGGACGACGACGGAGACGGCGTCCCCGACGAGAACGTCACCGCGCTGTACGACCAGTTGTACGAGGTCGCACCCGACCAGGCGAAACAGGTCATCTACCGGAACGCGAACGGCGAGTACACCGCGGTCAGGATGCGCATCTCGGTCAAGGGAACAGCCTCGACCAGCCAGGTGACCGGTGACATGCGCACGCTGGCGGACGAGCGATTCGAGGACGAGGCGGCGGGGCTGACGGCCGTCGCCACGGGCGACCCGATCATCAACGAGATCGTCCAGAATCAACTGCTCCAGACGGTCATCGAGAGCCTCCTGATCACGCTCGTGTCGGTGTTCGTGTTCCTGATGCTCGTCTACCGGGTCACCGACGGATCGGCGTCGCTGGGGGCGGTGACGCTGCTCCCGGTCGCGCTGTCGGTCGCCTGGATCCTGGGGAGCATGTTCCTCCTGAACATCCCGTTCAACGTCATCACGGGGACCATCACGAGCCTCACCATCGGCCTGGGCGTTGCCTACAGCATCCACCTCTCCGAGCGGTTCAACCTGGAGATGGAACGGCAGAACGGTCGCGTCTGGCCGGCGATGGAACGCAGCGTCACCGGCACTGGCGGCGCACTGCTGGGCTCCGCGGCGACGACCGCCGGCGGGTTCGGCGTCCTCGCGTTCGCACTCCTGCCGGCGCTCCAGCAGTTCGGCATCATCACCGCCATCACCATCGTCTACGCGTTCCTCGCGAGCGTGTTCGTCCTGCCGAGTCTGCTCGCGGTCTGGACCCGCTATCTGGGCCCGGAGGACGCGAACTTCGACGCCGACCCCGACGAGGACGTGGTCGAGGGCGGCGACTCGCCGGGCGACGACGACCCCGACGGCGACCCACTGGCCGGCGACGCGGACGGCGGCATCACGAGCGCCGGTGGGAGCGGGGACGAGGACCCACTGGTCGCGACGGAGGACGCCGGGACGTCCGACGACGACCCAATCGGGGGCGGGCCCGACCCGAGCGACGCCCCCGGCGCCGACGCGGCGGGCGACGCGTCCGATACGACCGACGCGCCGGACACCGCCGAAGCGACCGACGAGGACGGTGCGGGAGACGGCGACGCGGTCGAGGCGGCCTACGACGAGGCCGCGGCCGACGCGTTCGAGGAAGCCTTCGAGGCCGACGGGGACGCGAGCGACGCCGTCGGCGCCGACGTGGGGAGTGCGGGCGCTGCCGCCGCGGCCGAAGCGGCGTCCGAACCCGGGGACGACTCCGGATCGGACGCCGACCTCTCCATGGGAGGCGACGTCGCAGGCGTCCCCGCACCGGCGAGCGAACCGGACGACGCCGTGACGGTCACCGTCGACGCCGAACGGTCCGTCGCGCCGACGGACCCGGCACCCGGCGAGCAACTGACGGTGTCCGTGGTCGCTCGCGACGTCACCGGCCGGGTCGTTCTGACCGAGGACGTTCCGGGGCACGGTGGCTCGGTGACCTCCTTCGATCCGGAACCACTCGTGCGGACCCGCGACGGACGGACAGTGTTCGTCGTGTGGGACTTAGACGAGGAGACGGACGTGGGCCTGACCTACACAACGCAGGTCCCGGAGGACGCCAGCGGCGGGGAGACCGTCTCCTTCGACGGAACCGTCGAGACGGCGGACGACGAGGTGCCGATCGGCGGCGACGTCGACGTGTCGGTGCTGACGACGTTCCTCGTCGACCTGCGGGAGAGCGACAGAGTCACCGACGACGACCTGGAGGAGGCCGGACGGCGCGCCCGGGCGGGCGAACTGACCGGCGACGCCTTCCGGGCGGTGTACCGCGAGTGGCTGAACGACGCCCCGGACGATGCCGTCCCCTCCGAGACGCCGCCGGTCGGTGACGGCGGGGGCGGAGCGCGTGAGGACAGCGTGTTCGAGGACGTCACCGACGGAGGGGGCGACTGATGGACGAAGGCGAAGCGGTCGCGTCGCTCGAACGCCTCGGCCTCACGGAGTACGAGGCCCGGGTGTTCATCGCCCTCCAGCGACTGGGGTCGGGGACCGCACGGGACGTTCACCGCGTCGCAGAGGTCCCGCGGTCGCAGGTGTACAGCGCCGCGGAGGGCCTCGAAGACCACGGGCTGGTCGAAGTCCAGCAGTCCAATCCGATCAGGTACCGCCCGGTCAGCATCGACGAGGCACGGTCGACGCTGAGCGAGCGGTTCGAACGCGAACAGCGCCGGGCGTTCGACTACGTGGAGTCCGTCCGCAGCGAGGAGGACGGCGACGAACAGCAGGAGGACATCTGGACCGTCGGCGGGCGCGAACACGTCTCGGACCGGGCCGCGAGCCTCATCGGCGAGGCAGAGGAGTGGGTCGTGTACGGAACCGACGACCCGGACCTCGCCACGCCGGAGATTCAGGCCGCGTTGCTCGACCGCACCGACGAGGGCCTGGCCGTCAGCGTCGTCAGCGCGAACCGGGAGGTCCGGGACCTGTTCGAAGACAGCGACGTGTTCGTGCGTGAACCGTCACACGTCCACGAGGGTGACGTCAGCGGCCGGATCATGTTCGGCGACGACGACATCCTGCTGTTGAGCGTCCTGGCGGGGGAGGACCTGCCCGGCATCGACCGCGAGACGGCGTTCTGGAGCGCCCACACCAACTTCGCGACGGCCCTGATCCAGTTGATCCGGACGAGAGAGGACGCGTTCGACGTCTGATACGGTTTAGTTTCATTCATTACCGGTGATCGCC
>CAZIVN010000221.1:0-4161 GCA_964542685.1 uncultured Halobacteriales archaeon | reverse complement strand
GGTCCCCTGTCATTCTACGAGCGGTGCTGCGAACGCCGGAGGCGTTCAGGTACCGTCTACTATCGTATCCGGTCGTTTAAACCTACCGGTAACAGACGCTGTGAAAAACGGTACCACGCCGCTGTGGTGCTGTTCTTTGGTATCTATTCGCATCCCGAGGTCGTTTAAGTAGTCCTCGTCCCGACCCCGTGGTCACCGCGACCGACCCCCGAGAGTTCCTCACTCGCGGTCGTACCGGTTCGTGACGGTGTCACCGTCGACGCTCACCCGGATCTCGACCGTCTCGGCGTCACTCGGGACCGACGCCGCCTCGACGGGCGCCGTCTCGCCGGGCGGGGCCGTCACGCGGTCGCTACCCGCCGCGTCGCCCGCCTCCCACTTGACGGCCGCCTCGACCGTCTCCGGCCGGTCGTTGCGGACCACCACGCCTTCTGCACGGTCCGGGACGTCGTCCAGCAGTCCGACCGTCGGTGCGTACGCCGTCCGCAGGCGGTCGTAGGCTGCCTTCGGGTCGCCGTCTGCCGCGACTACGCCCATTCCGCCGGCCGGTCGCGCGTCGCGGAGACAGAACGCCGCCAGCAGGGAACAGCCACGTCGCCGGAGTGCCTCCGCGACCGTCGCCAGCGTCCGGGCCTGGTAGCGCTGGGACCGGTCGGCGTCGGCGTCGCCGACCCTGGTCTCGTGAACTGCCGGGTCGAAGTCCACCGCATCGTCGACGGCGGTCGCTCCGTCGGCCAGGGCCCCGGCGCCGAAGGCACCGACCGCACGGCCCAGGTCGGGGTACTGCTCCAGGAGCCACGTCACGTCCCCGGCCTCGCCGTAGTCCCACCCCGGGAACAGGTCGGCGGCGTCCGGGGAGACGCCGAGCCCACCGACGACCGGTACCGTGCCGCGGTCCGACAGCGTCTCGGCGACGGCATCGGCGTCGCTCCGGTCGTAGTCGGTCCGCCAGGCGCGCCAGCGGAGTCGCAACCGGTCGAGGAAGCCGTCGCCGAGTTCCCCCGAGAACGGCGCCGTCGGGCCCGTGTGGACCGAGTACAGCCCCGCGCTGGGGTGGCGCCTGAGCGCGCTCTCGACGCCGCTTGCCACCTCGCGGCCACGCTCGACGTCGAACGACCCGGGCCCGACCAGCGGGAGGTCCTGCCAGACCAGGAGGCCCGCCTCGTCGGCCGCCTCGTGGACCGGCGGCCGCGGGACGTGGCCGTGGGCCCGTACCAGCGTCGCGTTCGCTGCGGCGGCCCGTTCGACGTCGTCCGTCGGGTCGCCGGGCCCGGGCGTCAGGTTGAACCCGCGGGCGGCGACCGGTCGGCCGTTCACGTGCAGGTCGCCGTCCTCGTACTCGACCCGGGACAGTCCCGTGGTCCGGGCGACGGCGTCGTCACCGAGTTTCGCCCGGACGGTGTAGCGGTGCTGGTCTCCGTGGTCCCGCGGCCACCAGAGCGACGGGTCACGCACCGCGATGGAGTGTGTGACCGTCGTCCGTTCGCCCGCCGGCGCCGTCACGCGCATCCGCTCCATCGTCCCGCCACCCCGGAACCCGTCCGGCCGTAGTGACAGCGTCACGGAGTCGTCGACGGCCTCGGCCGCGTCGACGGTCACCGCGGCGTCGATAGTGGCCTCGCCGTCCGCGAGTCGTGGCGCGACGGTCAGGTCCGCGAGGAAGGTCGCGGGGCGAACCCGGACGCCGACGCCCCACCAGATTCCCGGGACCGACAGTTCCTCCGGGACCGCCTCGGTACCGTGAATGCCCCCGAACCGGTCGTCCGGAGTCCGACACTCCACGATCAGTTCGGTCTCCGGGCTGGGGTCGAACTCGAACGCCGCCGGCCTCCAGTAGGCGTCGTGCCGCCCGAGGTACTCGCCGTCCACCCACACCCGGGCGTGTGCGTACGCCCCCTCGAGGTCGAGCATCGCCCGCTGGGAGGGATCGGAGCGCGGGTCGGCGAACCGCGCCCGGTAGGCGACGGCCTCGGCCCCCGCGAACTCCGACGGTCTGCCCGGAACCCCGACCGGCTCCCACGTCGCCGGCGACGGCGGGTCGTCGGTGTCGTCCGTCGGCTCGACGGCGCCGGCAGTCCACTGTACGGCCATGCTGGCCTACCAAGCGGCCCCCGACGAGAAAGACCTTGTGCCGGGAGCGGCTGCCGAGCGGACGATGCCGGAGCGGACGCGATAAGTGTCGCCGGCTCTCTCCTCCGCATATGGAAGAAGGCCTCCGGGCACGCGGCCACGAACACGTGGCCGGCACGCACGAGAGCACGTTCGAGGTGACGACCGACGACTGGTTGACGCCGGCCGGGGACTGCATCGTGGGCGTCGCCGCCGACCGCGCGCCCGCGGCGTTCGACCAGGGGTTCGTCGAGGCCTGCCAGGACGCCGACGCGACCGTCAGCGTCACGCTGTCCGTCGACGGACACGAGCAGACCGTCCGGGGACGGGGCCACCCCGACCTGACCTTCGAGAGCGACCGGAGCCTGGTCGTCAGGACCAGTGACTACGTCGACGACCGGACCGTCTGCGTCGACGCCGGGGCCGCGGCGGCGGATCTGGACCGGGACCTCGTGGCGGCCCTCGAGGAGGACGCGTCGCTGACCGTTCGACTGTCCGTCGAGTAGAAGCGCCCGTCGACCGTCGCCCTGTAGTGGTCGGTGAAAGTCAGTGCGCACCCTCCTCGGATAGAGCGGTCAGCGAGCCGCTCGCTCGCCGCGGTACTTCGAGGAGTGTCAAACAGTTTTAACGACTACTGTAGTTTCAACGACTACTATAGCAGTCGTCCGTGTCGATCTCGATTTCGCGCTGGCGGGCCTGTAGTTTGCAGGTGTGACACTCTTCCGGGTTCCAGGTGCCGGTCGTCGTCCGCGTGACCGTCTCCGTGCCGCCGTCCTCGGTCTCGACGTCGAACTCGATGGCGGCTTCGATGTTGTAACTCCCCTTGCTGACGTAGTCCTCGACCCGCCGTGCGGTGTCGGGTTCGACCTCGTAGGTGAGCCGTCGGTTCGTCGGCCCCGACGCCGCGAGTTCGAACTTCGTGGGCACCTCGATGTGGTTGACCAGAATCAGGTCGTTCGTCACGTCGTCGCCCTGGTCTGCAGATGCCGAACACCCGGCGAGTGCCGCACCCAGTCCGACCACGCTGCCACGAAGTACCTGTCGACGGCGCATACCCAGGCGGTACTCCCCGAACGACAAAAATATTTTGAAAACTGAACCTCTGAATTTAGTCTTCGGTCGGCGAAACGACCCCTGTCGGCCGTGTCGTTCGGGGACACACGCGGGTTCCGGCAGCGCGACCCCCGTCCGAGGGGATTTTCTCCCACGGCACGAAACGGCCGTCCATGAGCGACGACCCCGAACCGGAGCGCAACATCAGCGGCGGGAACGCGGGCAGCGGGGAGACGGCCGCGTTCGGGGAGGGGACGGCCGAGACGCGCGGGGAGCGCGTCGTCGACCGCCTCGGGGACCTGTACTGGCAGAAGGCCTACGGCGGCCGGGACGGCTTCGAGTGTCTGGTCCGGACGATTCTCAGCCAGAACACCAGCGACGCGGCCAGTCAACCGGCCCACGACGCGCTGATGGACCGCTACGGCGACGGCGACGACCTCGCGGGGGCACTCGCGGCGGCCCCGCAGGACGAACTCGCCGAGACCATCTCCGGCGCCGGCCTCTACAACCAGAAGGCGGGCTACATCCGGACCGCCGCGGAGTGGGTCCTGGAGACGTTCGAGTCGACGGCGGCCTTCGACGAGTACGTCCGGGAGAGCGACCCCGACGAGGTCCGCGACCGCCTCCTGTCCGTCTCCGGCGTCGGCCCGAAGACGGCCGACTGCGTGTTGCTGTTCGCGGGGGGAAAGGGTGGCGTCTTCCCCGTCGACACCCACGTCCACCGGATCGCCCGCCGCATGGGACTCGCGCCCGCCGACGCCGACCACGAGACCGTCCGGGAACACCTCGAGGCGGCGGTGCCCGGCGAGAAGTGCGGGTTCGGCCACACCGCGATGATCCAGTTCGGCCGGGAGCACTGCTCGGCGCGCAAGCCGGCGTGTCTGGACGACCCCGACGCCTGCCCGCTGGGCGACGTCTGCGACCAGGTCGGCGTCTACCCCGAAACCGGCGAGGTCGTCGACCCCGCCGACGTCGAACAGTGAGCGACGGTCCCGGCGT
>CAZIVN010000220.1:0-4202 GCA_964542685.1 uncultured Halobacteriales archaeon | reverse complement strand
GGCGGAACCTGGACATGACCTACGTCGTCATGGACAACCGTATCTACGGCCTGACGAAGGGCCAGGCGTCGCCCACCTCGCGCGAGGACTTCGAGACCGCGACGACCCCCGAGGGACCGAAACAGCCCCCCGTCAACCCGCTGGCCCTGGCGCTGGCCTCCGGCGCGACGTTCATCGCCCAGTCCTTCTCCTCTGACGCGATGCGTCACACGGAGATCGTCCAGGCGGCGATCGAACACGACGGGTTCGGCTTCGTTAACGTGTTCTCGCCGTGCGTGACGTTCAACGACGTCGACACGTACGACTACTTCCGCGACTCGCTGGTCGACCTGGCCGACCGCGAGGACTACGACCCGACCGACCTCGAACAGGCAAAGAAGACGGTGATGAACCCGGACAAGGAGTACATGGGCGTCCTCTACCGGAACGAGGACTCCGTGCCCTACTCCGAGGCCCACGGCGTCGGCGAGGACATGAGCCAGGTGCCCGACGGCGCCCCCGACGGCGCGATGGACCTGGTCCGCGAGTTCTACTGAGCGGGCCCGACGGGCCCCGTCTTCGTCGAGGTCGGCTCCCCGACGAGTCGTGTCACCGATCCGTGAGAAACAGCCTTGTGTCGTGGTGCCGAAGTCCACGCCATGGCACATTCGCCCGAATCCGTCACCCAGTACGTCTGCGAGCACTGTCAGGTAACCCACGCCGGGACGCCGATCCACCACTCCGGGGCGGAGCACAGTTTCGAACCACCGGAGTCGTGTGGCGCCTGCGGCGAGTCGGCGTTCGTCGACCTGACCGACTGGGTCCACCACCACGACTAACGGTCGCTGCCGGGGCGGGCAGCGGTGCCGTCGCCGCGGACCACGAGAAACGAAAGGTTGAATCGCCACGCCCGGAAACCCCCGTGCATGAGCGACGAGGACGACAGCGAGCCGGCGGTCGAACTCGGCGACGGCGCGGACGTCGAGGGGGCGCCGGTCGCACGGATCGCCTCCCGGATGCACTGGCCCCAGGAACGGAGCAGCATCGACCGGAAGGTCGGCGACGTGACGATCCGAACGCCCGACGGCCCGCGGGAACTGGGCGACGTGTTGTCCGAGACCGACGAGACGTACTTCCAGCGCCGCCAGGAGTTCCTGACGGCCGTCCGCGAGGTCGTCGGGACCGGGCCGGTTCCGACCGAGTGAGGCCGTGGGCGACTCCGAGGCCCCCCCGGCGCGGACGAGGCTGGTCCGAGTTCGGGACCGCCTGCGGACGCTCTCCTGGCTCCAGCGCGTGCTCCTGGTCGGCGGCGTCGTCGCGGTGGTGTGGCCGCTGACGGTGAAACCCGGCATCGACCAGCGCCTGGTCCGTGACGGGCTGTTGTTCGGCGTCGGACCGCTGGCGCTGGGACTCACCCACGGCCGGCGACTCGGCTGGACGGTCGACCGGCGAGCGATCCGCAACGCCGTCGCGCTCGCGGTGTTCGTCGCGCCGTTTTACGTCGTCGGGTCGACGCTGCCGACGATCAGGCTGTACTACCCCATCTGGGAGACGACGACGGCGCCGGGCGACTTCGTCCCCCACGCGGTGAAGCTGTTCGCGCTGGCGCTCGCGACGGAGACGTACTACCGGGGGTTGCTGTGTGTCAGTCTCGGCGAGCGCCTGGGCGCGAAAGCCGCGTTCATCAGTCCGGTGGTGTACGCCGCCCACCACTTCGGAAAGCCGCCGCTGGAGACGGCCCTCTCGGCACCGACCGACGTGCTGTTCGGACTCGTCGACTACGACGCCGACTCCATCCTGCCCTCCGTCGTCGCACACGGCGCGGGACTGGTGTTGCTCGACTGGCTGGTCCTCCACGAGCCACTGCTCCCGCCGGAGACGGTCCTCCGGTGGCTGGACTGGCTTCCGCTCCCGCTGTGACCGGCGAGGCCCGGGCAGTTGGGCGGCAGTGTCGCGGACCTCGGGTCAGTACACCGCCACGTCGTCGAACGCGCCGTCGTAGGCGATGTGACCGGGGTGGGTCGGTTCGGTGCCCTGGAGGAACAGGCGGTCGACCTTCTCGTAGGTGTTCTCGTATGCGAGGTGGCCCAGTTCGGCCAGTTGGGTCCGGATGTACCGTCCGGAGCCGACGCGCTCGACGCGTCGCTTCGCGCCCGCCCGGAGTGCCCCGACGAGGTCCGACGGGTCGTCGATGGGGCGGTCGAACACCGTCCAGGCGGCACCGACGCTCCCCCGGAGGTGGGCGTACGAGGAGGCGAAGGTGGGCACGTCGAGTTCGGTCGCCAGGCGCCGGGCCCGCCGACCGTGGTGGGGCAGGTGTTTCGGGTTCAGAATCTCGAGGGCGTCGACGCGGTCGCCCAGGCCGCGCAACTCCGCGGCGGTGAGGCCGATATTGAAGTAGGTCGGGTGTGGCACCAGCGTCGCCGCGTCCTGTCGCTCGACGGCCGCAAGCGCGCCCTGGAGCGTGATGAAGTCCGGAACGGGATCCGTGAGGCCGACGGCGAGGACGTGGCGGCGTTTGTGCCAGCTCCCGGTGAACAGTTCGCGGGCGGGCACGACGAGCAACTCCTCGTCCGAGAACTGTCGTGCCCGCTCGCGAATCTCCGGCAGTCGCGTGAAGTGCGGTGCGTACACGATGGCGTCGAGGCCGCGACGTTTGGCGCGCCGGACTACCGTCTCGTCCAGTACCTTCACGTGCATGTCGACGGCCGACTCTCCCGCGTCGCTCACGTCCGGCGGGTACCCGGTCCGACGGCTTATGGGTTTTCGATTCGACCGAGCGGACGGCCCGACGGCGTAAAGCACAAGCCGCCCGGCCGTCTCGGTGCCAACACATGGGCTGGGAGTGTGGCATCGACGGCTGTGGCGCCGTCTTCGAGACTGCCGAGGCAGCGATCGTCCACCAGACCAACCAGCACGAGCGCCTGGAGTGTGAGGTGTGTGGGACGGTCGTGCCCGACGGCTACCTCGCGATTCGCCACGCGTTCAACGAGCACACCCGTGCGGAGTACGTCCGCTCGTACGGTGCCAGCGCCGAGGAGGTCCGGGAACGCGAGAAACTCTTGGAGGAGATCGAGGAACACGCCGACCTCCAGCGGGTCGCCCAGCGACTGAAAGGCGACGGCGGCGGCGAACTGTAGCCGGCGAGGATCGCCGCCGGGTCAGACCGCCGGCACGTCCCGCGTCACACCGCCGGCCCGCCGCGTCTCAGACGGTGTCGAGCACCGACAGCACGCGCTCCTCTGCCTCGCGTCCGGGGTCGTGGTCGCTCCCGTCGCGGTCGCTCTCGCGGTGGTCAGCGACGGTCCGGGCCATCGCTTCCGCGACCGGCGTCGACTCCCAGCCGAGGTCGGCCAGGTCGTTCGTGTCGAGGACGTGCGGGTAGTCGCGATAGAGGACGAACTCCTCGGGCGAGAGGCCCCCAGCGCCCAGTTCCCGCGGCCCCGCGGTGACCACCTCCACGTCCGTCTCGGCGACCTCGGCGATCAGTTCCACGGTTTCTCGCAGCGTCAGCAGTCGCCGGTCGCCGACGTTGTAGACGCCCCCGGCGGCGCCTTCCTCTGCGACGACCCGCAGGGCGCTGGCGACGTCCTCCACGTACGCCCGGTGCCAGACGTTCCCCCCGTCGCCGGGCACGACCACGCGGTCCTGGTTCAGGACGCGGTCGATCCAGTAGTCCAGGCGCTCGGTGTAGTCGTGGGGGCCGTACACGATGCAGGGCCGGACGCTCATCGCCCGGACCCCACGCTCGGCGGCGGCGAACACCTCCCGGTCGCCCTCGGCCTTCCGGTTGCCGTACGTCTCGCCGCTGTCGTCGACGGCCTGGTCGGCGTCGCAGGGCCGCAGTTCCGTCTCGCCCTCGCGTTTCGGGATCACTTCCTCGCCGTAGGCGTCGCCACTCGAGATGTACACGTACGCCTCGGCGTCCGCGAACACCTCGCAGGCGACCCGGACGTCCTCGGGGTAGTAGGCGACGCAGTCGAAGACGGCGTCGGGATCGACCTCGCGGGCGACGGTCAGGACGCGGGCGTCCTCGCGCCGGTCGCCCTCGACGTGGGTCACCCGGTCGTCGTCGGCGAACGGATCGTCGTGGTTGCCGCGGTTGAAGATGGTCACGTCGTAGTCGTGTGCGAGCAGTTCTGCGACGAGGTGTCGGCCAATAAAGCGCGTCCCGCCGACGACGAGTGCGGTGTCCATGCGCGGCGGGTGGGGGGCGTGGGGGA
>CAZIVN010000219.1:0-4225 GCA_964542685.1 uncultured Halobacteriales archaeon | reverse complement strand
CCGGGCAGAACAACCTCTACCGTGCCACGACGACCGACACCGTCACACGGATCGCCGGCGTCGGCCACCCGACGTTCGTGGGCGACGAAGGCCCCGCACAGCGCGCGGGCCTCATGATCCCGTCCGCGGTCACTCTCGGTCCGAAGGGCCAACTGTACGTCGCCGAATCACTTACCGGCGTGATCCGCCGCGTCGACGTCCGGTTGACGGGCGAGGCGAAGACCGTCGTGCCCGACCGCGACGGCACGGAGTTCTACGAGTTCGACACCTCCGGCTACCACACGAAGACCTACGACGCCAGTACCGGCCAGGTCGTCCGAACGTTCTCGTACGACGAGGACGGGCTCATCACCGGCGTCACGGACGTCGACGGCGAGACGACGACGATCGAACGCGACCAGGACGGGAATCCCACGGCCATCGTGGCGCCGAACGGCCAGCGAACGGACCTGTCCGTCGACACGAACGGCTACCTGGAGACCGTCGAGAACCCCGCCGGCGCCCAGACATCGCTGTCGTACGTCGACGACGGACTGCTCTCGGAGTACGAGGCACCGACCGGACGCACCGTCGAGTTCGCCTACGGCGACCTGGGCAAACTCGACAGCGTGACGACCGCCTCCGGGACGACCACCCTCTCGGAGTCGATGGCCGACGGGGTTCACACGGTCACCGAGGAGAGTCCGCTAGGACGCACGACGGAGCGACGGATCGAACTCGGTGACGACGTGGTCCAGGAGACCGAGTACCCATCCGGGTCGATCGACCGGATCGTCGAACGCGAGGACGGCGGGACGGACAGAACCTACCCATCCGGCGACCAGCTCGACCAGGACCCGGAGCGTCCGGACCCGCGGTTCGGCGAGTCGGCGACGTTCCCCGGCCCGGAGCGTCGACGGACGCCTGGCGGCCTGGAGGGGACCGTGACCACCGAGCGGAGCGCCCGGATGACCGACGATGGGGATCCACGGACCGTCGAACGGGTCGTCGAGACCGAGACGGTCAACGGTCGGACCAGCAAGTACGTCTTCGACAGTGCCGCGCAGAAACTCACCGCGACCTCACCGGGCGGGCGCTCCGAGACTATCGAGACCGACGCCGCTCGGCGCTACCAGCGCATCGACCACGACGGCTTCGCGACCGAGGTCCGGAACTACGACGACACCGGTCGCATCGAGTCGGTCACCAGGGGCTCCGGGGACGACGAACGTCGGTACTCGTTCACGTACGACCGCGGGTTCGTCGAGTCGATCACGAACCCGGTCGGCGACACGGTCTCGTTCACTCGTACCGACGCGGAGTACGTCGAGACGATCACGCTCCCGGACGACCGAACGATCGAGTACGGTCACACCGGCGAGGGACTGCTATCGTCGGTCACGTCGCCCGGCGGGTCGACCTACGAGTACACGTACGATGGCTCCGCCGTGCTCGATGTCGTCACGCTACCGGACGGGCAGACGATCGAGTACGAGCGGGACGCCGACGACGCGCTCTCGACCGTGACCTACCCGGACGGGTCGACGCTGTCGTTCGACTACGACGGTGCCGGACGCGCAGAGACGATCGACCTCGGACACGGGAGCGTCGAGGTCACCTGGGACGGGAACGACATGCCCGACCGGGTCGACGGCCCGGACGGCGTCGCCGTCGAGTTCGAGTTCGACGGCTCCTTGCTCGCGAAACGGACCTGGTCCGGGTCGGTCTCGGGGACCGTCGAACGGACCTTCGACGACTCGTTCCGACTCGACTCCCGGACGGTCGCTGGCAACACCGTCTCCTTCGACTACGACGACGACGACCTGCGCACGACGGCGGGCGACCTGGACATCGTCCGGAACGACGACTCCGGCCTCGTCGACGAGACGACACTCCGGTCGACGACGGAGACGTGGACCCACACGGCGTTCGGCACCGTCGACACCCACTCGGCCACCGCCGCGGGGACGACCCTGTACGACGCCGATTACACCTACGACGACCGGGGGTTGATCACGAAACTCGAGGAGACGGTCGACGGGACCACGACGACCCGCGAGTTCGAGTACGACGCGACCGGCCGACTAGAGCGTGTCATCACCGACGGCACCACTACACAGGAGTTCGGGTACGACGACGACGACAACCGCGACAGCCACACGCGGAACGGGTCGACGGTCTCGGCGAGTTACGACGACCGCAACCGCCTCGAGTCGTACGGAAACCGATCCTACGAGTACGACGACGCCGGCCGCCTGGAGGGGGTCACCGAAGGTGGGTCGACGACGACCTACGACTACGACGTCGAAGGCTCCCTCCGGTCGGTGACGAACCCGGACGGGACGACCGTAGAGTACCGGCAGGACGGTCTGAACCGCCGCGTGGCCAAGCTCGTGGACGGTACGGTCACCCGCAAGTGGTTGTACAGGGACGGCCTCAACCCCGTCGCGGAACTGGACGGCGACGACACCCTCGTCGCCCAGTTCGTCTACGGCACCCGCGATTACGTCCCGGACTACATGATCAAAAACGGGTCCACCTACCGGTTCATTACGGACCACCTCGGCTCACCGCGACTGGTGGTCGACGCGTCGAGTGGAAGCGTCGAACAGCGCGTCGACTACGACGCGTTCGGCCGCGTGACCCGGGACACCAACCCCGGCTTCCAGCCCTTCGGGTTCGCCGGTGGGCTCTACGACCCCGACACCGGCCTGGTCCGCCACGGTGCACGCGACTACGACCCAAAGACCGGTCGCTGGACGACGCCGGACCCGATGCACATTGCCGGCGGGTCGTTCAACCGCTACAGTTACGCCGTCAACTCCCCACAGAACGTCGTCGACCGGACGGGACTGATCGTCCAGGCCGTGCCCGGCGCCGGCATCGGCGCCGGGTTCGACATCGTCGCACAAGGGGCCACGAAGGGCTGGAGCAACATCGACTGGCGGCAGGTCGGCGTTTCGGCGGCCGTTGGCGGTGCGACCGGCGGTGCGGGGAACCTGTGGAACGCGGGGAAATCCCTTCTCGCGCAAGCTGGCAAGGGTGCCGCCATCGGAGCCGGCGGCGGTGCCGCGGAACACCTCGGCAAGCAGTACGTCAAAGGCGAAAAGATAACGTTCGGAGGGACCGCACAGGCCGCCACGGTCGGTGGTCTCACTGGCGGGGCAGGGGGAAGCGCCAGCCAGGGATTCAAGAACAAGGCCGATGACTTGGCGGACGACATCAACAGGTACGACGAGATGCTGGGCGAGGGCAACGATGTCGCGACGTCACAGGCGATGAAACCGGGACTCGTCGAACACGGCGGCGACGTAGCCGCCGATGTGAGCGGGAAAACCGCCGGCAAAGGAATCAACGCCGGCATTAACTCTGCGACGTCCAGTCCCGACGGCGCCTCGAAGTGATCGGCGGCGGCTGCCGGGTCGTTACATCCCTTCTCTCGTGAACGCCCGTTCGCGCATCGTCTGCGCGTACCGCTCGACCGCGTCGGTCGGCGTCTGAGCCGCCGACTCGCGGCCGTACGCCACCGAGAACACGAGGAGTCCGTCGCCGACGTGCTCCAGGCGGAGCACGTCACGCCAGCCGTCGGTCGTCCGCGAGTGCCACTGTTCGGCAAAGGAGCCGGTCTCGTGGTCGAACGACTCGATCGACGAGGTGCCCTCGTAGCGTTCCGTCAGCCACGCACCGGTGCGGACTGCGACGACCCCGGGAAGGACGCCCTCGGGGACCGCGACGGCCGCGCTCTCGACGTACTTCGGGACCTCGGCGTCGTCCGTGGCGGCGAAGGCCGAGGTGGCTGTCTCGGCCGTCCGGAAGCCCGCGATGCTCGTCTTCAGGTGCTTGATCATCTGCGCGTCCTCCGCCGCGGTGTCGTCCGCGACGTACCCCCCGCTGGGCGGCGTCGTCAGGTCCGCCTTCGAGAGGACGATGTCCTCCGGTGGGCGTGCCACCAGCGACTCCAGGTCGTCGAGCCCGTACGTCGCTCCCCCTGCCGTGACCGCGACGCCGGACGTGGCGAGGAAATTCCGTCGTGTGATCGGCAGCCGTCCGCTGGCCTCGTCGAGGCGGTCGTCGACGGCGCCTGTACTGTCCCCTGGCATACATTCACAAACGTCCAGGGTCGGTATCAGTGTTGTCACTACACAGTTCGGATCGTCCGCTTACCTAACAGTAGTTGAAAACACGCCTATTCTATCTTCTTCAGCGAGAGAATCCCGCCGTTCACGGCGGGCGTGAATCGCGTCCA
>CAZIVN010000218.1:0-4234 GCA_964542685.1 uncultured Halobacteriales archaeon | reverse complement strand
GCTCGTGGCCGTGCGGGTGTTCGAAGTCCGGCGGCCGGGTCGTCAGGTACAGGCCGGCGACGACGACGAGGCTGTAGACGGCGTCCGCGAGGCTGTTGATCGCCTCGGACCCGACCGCGAGACTGCCGGTCGCCCAGAAGGCCAGGCCCTTCGCCACGGCGAGCCCGACGTTCGCCCCGAGCACCGCCAGTCCGACGCGCCTGACGGCCCGGTCCCGTGTCATCGGGGCGACGTAGGACGGGGGAGCAAAAGGGCGTGTCGGACGCCGGTCACAGTTCGACGGCGGTGGCCTCGTCGTGGGCCCTCGCCCCGTCGAGCGCCGCGAAGGCGTCGTGGAGGCGGTCGTAGGTGTCTTCCAGGGCCTCGACGATGACTTTCGTGTCCGAGACGACCGGCATGAAGTTCGTGTCGCCGTTCCACCGCGGGACGACGTGCGTGTGAACGTGGTCGTCGATGGAGCCGCCGGCCGCGCCACCGCCCAGGTTCATGCCCACGTTGAACCCGTCCGGGTCGAGGGCCGCCTCCAGAGCGTCCACCGTGTGCCCGCGGAGTCTGGCGTGGTCGAGCAACGTCTCGTCGTCCAGTTCCCGGAGGTCGCCGGTGTGGACGTCGGGAATCACCATCGCGTGGCCGGGGTTGTACGGGTAGTTGTTCAGGAGTACGTACGCACGCTCCGAACGTGCGACGACGCGGTTCGCCCGGTCGTCCCCCAGGTCCGGCAGTTCACAGAGGACACACTCCGTGACGTCCGGGTTCTTCTCCTCGCGTTCGACCCACTCGATGCGCCACGGCGCGAACACCTGGTCCATACCGACACCACGGGGCCGCCGGCAGAAATGTCGGGCGGTCCGGACCCACCGCTGGACGACGCTTGCGACAGTCGGGTTCGACGAACGTCGACTTCAAGGGCCGACTACTCGGTGAGAGAACGTTGTAAACTTTCTGGGCGGTTCTGCGCCGTTCGTTTCGCCACCCCTTCTCCCGTCCTGCGGTCTCGGCGTTGAACGGCGATAACAGATTGTTCCATTTATATCCCATCGGTTCGTGTGATATCTCGGATGGCGACGACTGACAACTCCCCCGACGGGCTGACAGAGTGGTGCGAGGCCTGCGACACCGACACGATTCACGAGGTCTCGATCCAGCTCCGCACAGAGAGCACGCAATCGGAGAACGCCGAGTTCTCACGGGAGCCCTACCGGGTAACCGAGTGTCTGGACTGCGGGCACCGCACCAACCAGCGGATGAACAACGCCTGAGACGGCGTAGAAACGCGTACTCTACCTTCCGGCTGCCACGAGCGCCGGACGAGACGGCCGACCGCGAGTCACACGCAACCGTCCGTCTCGACCGGCGGTCGACGTCGTGTATCATACGGATTAGTTTCACTGTTTACCGGTGATCGCCGGTCCCGTACGGGCGATCACCGGTAATAGATGAAACTAAACCGTATCAGGCCCGGGTGGTCACTTCACAGCCGTCTTCGGTGACGATCAGCGTGTGTTCGCGCTGACTGACGAGCGTCCCCTCCGCCTCCTGCAACACCGGGTACCCGTGGACGACGTCCTGGGCTTTCAGTCGGCGCAGCGCCATCTCCGGGCGGCGGACGTCGAGCCAGCGTGCCGCGAAGGGGAGCGTCTTGAACTCCTCGGTGATCTGTTCGAGCGCCTGCCGGGCGTCGCGGTTCCGGACGGTCGACTCCCGTTCCAGCGAGTAGATCTCCTCCTGTTGGCCCTCGCTGACCTTGCCCGTGCCGTCGGTGGCGAACGGTTCGATGGCGACGACGTCGCCGGCCTCGAGTTCGGTGCCCTGGGTGACCTCGCGGTTGGGAATGTTCGGCGAGACGTGCTGTTCCCACCGGCCGAGCCCGTGGCCCGTGAGGTTCACGACGGGGTTGTAGCCGTACTCGTCGATGCTCGACTCGATGGCAGCACCGATCTCGCCGGTGTGGACACCGGCCTCGACGGTGTCGATGGCCGCCTCGAGTGCGTCCTCGGCGGCGGCCACCAGGTCGTCGTTCCCGGTGAAGTCGACGGTGACCGCGGTGTCCGCGAGCCAGCCGTCGATGTGGACCCCGATGTCGAGTTTCACCATCTCCTCGCCGATGGTGCGCTCGTCGTCGATGCCGGCCGCGCCGTGGGCGGCCTCGTGGTCGACGCTGATGTTCATCGGGAAGGCCACGTTCCCGCCCAGTTCCTCGATGCGGTCCTCGACCCACTCCGTCAGTTCGAGGTAGCTCGTCCCCACTTCGACGCGGTCGGCGGCCTCCTCGCGTACCTGTGCGAGGATCGCTCCGGCCTCGCGGTGTTTCTCGTACTGCTCGGCGGCGAGGTCGACGTCCGGTGACATACCACTGCCTTCCGGCGAGACGGGCAAAGGCGTTGTGTCTCGTCGCCCCGCCGTCGCCGTCGCTACCGTCGGGCCACCCACGCACACCGCGCGCAGGCTGTGACGCCCTGGACGTTCGCCACGCCACTCCCGCAGCGCGGGCACTGTCTCCCGGTCTCCCCCCCGGACGAGCCACCTCGGTGTGACATACACCCCGGTTCGAAATCGACGATATTAAAACTCGGTATAGACAGTCGTCGAAAATCGAGGGAGCAGACTCCGAACAGGAAGAGATTGATGTGGTTCCCGGGACGACCGTGGCGTATGGAACAGATCGACCTGACGGTACGGGGCGACCGCGCCAGCGAACTCCCGGCGGCCCTGCGGGACCGGTCGCCGGACTCCCGGGTCGACTGCGAGGGCGACGGGTTCGCCGTGATCGTCGTCGAGGAGTACTACAAGCGGACGCTGTCGGACCTCCAGGTCACGACCGTGTTCGACCTCGTCGACGAGACGACCTGCGAGGTGACCGTCGTGGCCGGCGGCGGGTCGTCCGGCCTCGCCAAGGACGACCTCGGCTCCGAGGGCGACGCCGCCAGGGACGTCGCGGGAGCGATCGAACGGTTCTGTTCGGACCGGGACCTAGACGTGGACCGCGAGTGAGGCGTCCTATCGCTCGACCCGTGCGGTCTGCATCCCGTCGCTGTTGTAGGCCAGGCCCGCTTGCTCGCCGTCGTGGACGATGATCCCGGCGCTGGAGCCGGTGAGTTCGCCGAACTCGGCGATTGCGCGCTCCGCGGCCGCCGGCGCGTCGAGGCCGTCCTCCAGGTACCGAACCGCCCGCCGGGAGAGGGTGACCCGCGCGATGTCCTCGCCGGCACCGGTCGCGCTCGCGCCGCCGGCCGGCGAACAGTAGAACCCCGATCCGATCTGGGGGACGTCGCCGACCCGGCCCGCCAGCGCGAGCCAGCGACCCCCCGTCGACGTCGCCGCGGCGAACGACTCGCCGTCCGTCGCGACGGCGCCGACCGTGTCGTGATCCCGCTGGTCCGGCCTGGCGCGGCCTTCGGCCCCCGCGTCCTCCTGGTCCGCGTCCGGGTCCGCCGTCGCGCCGCCGAACGTCTCGCGGACCCAGGTGGCCTGTGTGCCCATGTCGCCGTCGGGCGTGTCGGCCGCCTCGAACCGCTCGCGGGTGCTGTCCGTCCAGAGGTCGACCTCGGCGTCGAGACCCTGCGCGGCGGCGAAGTCCACGGCGTGGACGCCCGACAGCAGGACGTGTGGCGTCTCCTCGAGGACGCCCCGGGCGACGCTAACCGCCGCCTCGACGCCGGGCATCGCACAGGCCGCCCCGGCCGAGCGGTCGTCGGTCATCACGCCGGCGTCGGTCCGGAGGATTCCGTCTGACTGGGCACAGGCGCCGACGCCGGCGTTGAACCGCGGCGAGCGTTCGAGGACCCGAACCGCACGCTCGACGGCGGCGAGCGGCGTCGTCGCGTCCGCGCCGCTCTCGGCCGCCTCGTCGAGGACTGCCCCCCGTGGTTCCGGGTCGTCCGGGACGCCGCCGGCACCGCCGTGTACGATGATCTGCATGGCCGAACGGTGTCCGGGGCGCCACTTAACGGCGGCGAGGGCGGCAGCCCGGACCGGGAGCGCCGGCCGCCACCGACCCCGCGACAGGTGGCCGACGGGAAGGGAAAACCCCTTTGGCCGGTCCCGTCACCGGACGCACGTGTACGAGAGGAGCGCGGCGACCGATCTCCGGGTGATCGATCGGTGGGAGGACGGCGTCGGCTGGCTCGCCCACCCCACCGAGGGCGGACTGCGCGCCAGCCACGCCGTCCGCGCGGCCGACGGCGACGGCGTCTGGGTCCTCGACCCACTCGACGCCCCCGGCGTCGACGACCTG
>CAZIVN010000217.1:0-4240 GCA_964542685.1 uncultured Halobacteriales archaeon | reverse complement strand
TGTTCCGCGTGTCCGCGTGGACCTGGTTCCAGCCCGCGGTCGCCGTGTCGCCGACGGTGACATCGAGCGAGCCGATCGAACTCGCACCCGTCCCGTCGGCGACCCACAGCCGGATCGAGTACTCCCCACGCTCGTCGAAGCGGACTGTCACCGGTTCGATGGTTCCCGGTTGCTCGCTCAACAGGCCGTCGACGGCCTCGCCGCCCGACGACCAGGCGTGGTTCGCGACGTCGAACGTCGGTGGGACATCCCACTGTGGCGTCACGGTATCCCCTGGCGGGATCACGACCTCGTCCCGACGCTCGTCACCCCCCGGCGGTTGGGCGAACACCTCGACACCGGGTGCCGGTGCCACCGCGAGTTCGTACACCGTCGTCGCCTGGGTCCCGTCTTCGGTCTCGGCGACGACGCTAACCTCGTATTTCCGATCGCTCGTGTACGGCAGTTGAACCGTTATCTCCCGACCGGTTCGGGTCCGCGAGCCGTCCGGCGAGTTCGGCCCTTCCCACTCGAAAGGTCCCTGGGGCAGATACCACGTCCAGGTGTCGACGGTGGTCTCGTCGTCGCGGTTGGTGGCGGTGAACGTGACCTCGTCGCCCGACTCGATCGCCCCCGGATCGGCCCGGATCTGAGGCTCGGGACGGTCCGATTCCGTGACGAGGAATCCCGCCTGCGTGCGACCGATGGGTTCTCTCGTCGTCACCCCAGGACCGGATCCGTCGCGGTCACCCTCCCCGTCGTCCGCGGTCGATTCGTTGCTCTGGAGGGTGACGGTCTCTTTCACCGAGAGACTGACCTGGTGGTAGCCGGGCTCCTCGACCTCCGGCTCCCACCGGAGTCCGTCGTCGATGGCCGCCAGTTGTTCCGACTCGGAGTCCGTGACCTCGGCGACAGACCGCTTGCTGTCGACGGTCTCGTACGCGTCTCCGGCGAGGTTGGCGCCGGAACGGAGTCGTTTGAGTTCCCACTCCATCTCCCGGAACACGCCGCCGACGGTGTGAACCGTGCGGTACCCGTCGAAGGCGACGGTACTGCCCGCCTCGTGAGGGCCCGGCTCGAAGTTGATCGCGACCTCGGGACCGAGGTCGGCCGACTCGTCCGGCCAGGCACGACTCGCCGGGGGCAGGAGAGAATCGGACCGCTGTGGGACGATGGGCCTGGGCAAGTTCTCGCGGGTAATCTCGTAGTCGTCGCTCGTGACGTCGTCGGCGCTATCGGCGTCGACGTCCGGCGGGCGGACACTGAGCGCGAACCGCCCACCGACGCTGACCGACTCGTCCTGACCCGACGTTGCGCATGCGACCTCACGATCGTCGAGGCTGCCGTCTCCCTGCGCGGCGCCGACCAGCGCACGGTCGGTCACGTTGCTGTCGGTATTGACGAAGGGATGTTCGTACTCGACGACGAACTGCCCTTCCGTCCCCGCGGTGACGTACACGTCGACGTACGCGTGGAACCCTCCGACCGGGCCGCGGGCGTTGGGTGGACGCGTCTGTTTGAACCCCTGGTACGCCGGTATCTCTCCAGTGGAAGCGCTGTCGAACAGTTCGAAGACGTTCGAGACCACGGGGATGTAGCCGGCGGCGCCCACACCCCGGTTGGCGTATCCGAAGGCCTTCGCCGCGACGCCCGGCAGTTTAGCGGCTCCCAGTCCGGCGAGCAACGACAACCCCGTCAGCGTCACCGACACTGCCGCCTTTTGATTTTCCTGTCGCTCCCGGTACTGTGCCCACAGGGCTTCGAGGTTCGCGTTCGAGACGTCGGAGGGGTTGAACGCCGCGAACGTGTTCGACAGGTCGCTGTTCTCTTCGAAGAACTCCGCGGCACGCTCCGCCGAGACGAACCCGTACAGGTCCGGGTCCCGCCGGACCGACACGGCCGTCGTCCGGACTCCCCGAGTGCCCCCGACCGTTCCGTCGCACTGTCGATACACCGTGCCGACGGCCAGTTCCCCTCCGACTTCGGTGTTGACCGCCCGACCCAGCTGGGCCGCACCGTCCTGTATCGGCCGGTCGCTGTCCGGGAACTGTGACCGGTACTGCTGGCCGAGTCCCTCGGCCGGGACGTAGTCGACGTCACCCGAGGCGGCCGGAAAGAGACCGACGTCCAGGGGGTCCCCGCCGTCGCCGACGCTGAAAAACTCCTGTGGGTCGTCGATCCGACCGAGTTCTGCCGGCGCCAGGACGGCGGCAGTCGACTCGACGAAGAACGTGTATCTGAACGCACCGACCGGTTCGGAGTCCTCGTCGTCGGGATCCGGAACTGACGGACTACCGACCGACTCGTGAGAGACGTCGATCAACTGCATCGTCGTGTTCGTCGACGCGACGAACCGACGGTGGATTCGGTCGGTGAGACGCTCGGTGATCTGATTTCGGTGCCCCGACATCCAGAACGTCGATCGATCCAGCGTGGTGTTGTCGGACACGTCAGACTCGTCGGGACTGTTCCCTGCTCCGGATCGCGAACTGTTCCGTCCGATTCCGTAGCCGATCGCCCCCGCCCCCACGGCACCGAGGCCGCTCGCCAGCAACGTCCGACGACTGACCCCTTCAAGCGGTGGACTCAGACTCTTCTCGCTCACGACTTCCGCTGTGATGGAACACCTATAATTCCCCGTCCTAGTTGAAAATATAATCAAACTCCGTCCGATCGGTACCGATATTAGTTGTCCTAGTTCCCCCGGTACCGTATCTATCCGTATTAATTATTATACTCGTTCGACTCGGCGTGCGTCGGGGATGTCCGGAAGGCGGCGTCGGTACGCCAGGGTGTCGTCTCGGCGAATGACGACAGGCACTTGTCTTCCCGCTACGATCCACAGTACGACGCCGTGAACGCCCACCTCACCGTCGACGACGCCCCCTCGCCCCGGTTCGGCGAGGTCGTCGACCTCCTTTCGGACCTGGACGTTCCCGCCGTGTTCTTCTGCGAGGGCCAGTACCTCGAACGCCGACCCGACCCCGTCGTCGACGCCATCCGGCGCAGGTTCCTCGTCGGCAACCACTCGTACAGTCACCCACGCTTCTCCGAGGTCGGGCTCTCGCGGGCCCGCGCGGAGATTCGCCGGACCGACCGGCTCCTCGACGCGCTCTACGACCGCGCCGGCGTCGAGCGCCCGACGAAGGCGTTCCGATTCCCGTACGGCGACCACGGCGCCGACCGGAGCGCGTCTCACGCCGCGGCGCTCCAGGACGTCCTGCGCGAGGCGGGCTACGACGCTCCCGACTTTCCCGGAATCACGTACGACTGGTACGACGAGGACGTCCGTCCGCGCGCGGACTGGTTCTGGACTGTCGACCTCCGGGAGTACCGCGAGGACTGGGACCAGGCGGACGTCCTCGCCGGGATTTGTGAGTCGGACCGCCTCGCGAACGACTCCGCCGACATCGTCCTCACCCACGACCACGTCGCGACGACCGACGACCTGCGGGCGTACGTCGAGGCGCTGCGCGAGGCGGGCGTCGAGTTCGCGGCGCCGCCGGTGTGATCGGCGGTTGCCGCTCCGGACCGGGTTTCGGGAGCCGCCCGGACCGACACCAGTTTCACCGTCGCCCACGTTCCCCGGGGCATGACCGCCGAGGCCGTGCTGTTCGACCTGGACGACACGCTGTACCCCTACCCGCCGTGCAACGAGGCGGGCAAGCAGGGCGCGTTCGATGCCGCCCGCGAACGGGGCTACGACCTCGACCGCGAGGCGTTCGACGCGCTGTACCGCGAGGGGCGCCGGGAGGCCAAACGGGACACGAGCGGCACCGCCGCGTCGCACGGGCGGGTGCTGTACTTCAAACACGCCCTGCGCGAACGGGCCGGCGAGCCGGTGCCCGAGGACGCGCTCGTCCTGACCGACGCCTACTGGTCGGCCTACCGCGAGGCGATGGCACCGTTTCCGGACACCGAGGAGACGCTGACGGAACTGCGCGAGGCCGGCGTGAGCGTCGGCATCACGACGAACCTCACGACCCGGATCCAGTTGACGAAACTGCGGACGCTCGGCCTGGGCGACCACGTCGACGCGCTGGTCACCTCCGAGGAGGCCGGGCGGGAGAAACCCGGCTCCGTGATGTTCACGCTGTCGCTGGCGCGCCTCGACTGTACGCCCGACGAGGCGATCTTCGTCGGCGACAACCCCGCCGCCGATATGGCGGGCGCCAACGCCGCCGGCCTGGAGACGGTGCTGTTCAACGAGACGGTCGCCCTGGACGCCCCCGCCACCCACCGGCCCGACCACTCCGTCGAC